>JAYTUF010000563.1:0-5604 GCA_043744755.1 Anatilimnocola sp. | reverse complement strand
TCCCTTCGGCCAGGAGTTCGGTGAGCCGCTCTTCCCGGGCAGCCTTGTTCTTCTCGATCGTTTTGATGAGATTGCGCTGAGCGCGGGTTTCATCGGCGATGGCGGTGTCGCACAGCAGGCGTTCGTATTCCTCAATTTGTTCGCGCAGAAACTTCTCTTGGTATCTCCGTGACATGCCAATCCGCTCGAAGGAGCTATGGGTCAGTAGAATGCCATCCCATTGGCCGCTGGCGATCTTCGCCGTCAGGTGTTTTCGCCGCTCACGGGTCAGATCCTCCTTGCCGGCCACCAGCAGCTTTGCATTTGGATAAAGCTGCATGAATTCGCGGGCGAATTGCTCCAGCAGGTGATTGGGCACAACGTACATCGGTTTATGAATGAGACCCGCCTGCTTCATCTTCATGCCGGCGGCGCTCATGATAAATGTCTTGCCGGCGCCGACCGCTTGAGCGAGCAGCGTATTGCCCGCGGTCATGCACCGCCACACAGCGGCCCGCTGATGGGCGAAGAGTTCGATCGTGCGGTTCAGGCCGGGGAACTTGAGATGTGAACCATCGAATAAGCGCGGGCGCAGGTTGTTGTACGTGTCGTTGTAGAGCCGAACCAGCCGCTCAGTTCGCTCTGGGTCGCTGAAAATCCAAGTTCGGAACAGTTCCTTAATCAGCCTCTGCTTCTCGCGGGCGGCGAGCGTCTCCTGCTGATTGACGACTCGCTCTTCACGGTCGCCGTTGATGATCGTGTCATAGATCACGGGGCTTTTCATATTGAGGGCCAGTTCCAAGAGCCACGCGCCCCGGGCTCTGGCCGTGCCGTACTCGGAGGTCGCGGCCACCGATTGGTTCGCGGCATGATCTGCCACGATGCTCCAAACCGCATCTTGTGGAAGGTGACCGACTTCGATCTCTTCGAGCGCGACACGAAAGAGATCGGCCGCGAATGCTTGGATGTCTAATTCGGGAATCCAGGGAGCGCCGAGATGGGCGTCGATGTCCCCCGGGAGCACATCGGCGGGCTGGACGGCCTGCAGCGCTTCGGCGTTGGGCGAGAAGTCCGAGCCGGCTTGCAAAGCGGCGGCGAGCTTGGCTCGAACATTGCCCGAGAGATAGGCGTCGGCGGTTTGCCATGACTTTGATTGCGGGTCGTGGAACACGAGATCGCCAAGCTCGGCCACGACTTGTTCGTGGGTCTTGCTGCAAAGCGCGGCGATCAGCGGCAAATCGACCTCGCCCTTTTGATCCAGTGAGACTAGCAGCCCTTCTTCGGCCCTTTGGACGGACGTGACTGGCGGGTGCCTTCCCACCACGTCCTGCGTCATGATGGCTGCCTTGGTGGCCTTACCCGTCAACTCGTCGTAGTCTTCGAGGGACATGACCAGCATGGCGTCCGGGTCGTCCCGGAACGTGACCAGGTTCGGCATCCGGCGGATGGGTTTCCCCTGAGCAGTGTGGCTGAAAGTGGTCTTGTTGATCGGGCCATGCTTTGAAACGAAGTAGTCGTAGTCCCAGTTGAGTTCTCTGCGCGCCCGCTCTCGTTCCGATTCGGGAAACTCGTCGTTCTGCGACTGCAAAACACGCCGCGCCCGGTCACGCAACTTGATGAGGGCCGCGATCCGTCGAGCGCCTGGTGTGCCGCGGGCATGCAGCAGCCTGCCGCCGAATTCTACCGGCGCAGCCTCTCCGCAAACCCAACGGCAAATCCTTCCCTCTTCGTCTTGGAAGAAGCTTCCTTCGGCGACCCGGCGTTCGTTCGCGAGCGGACGCGTTGGGGCCGCAGGTCTTGCGACGCTACTGCCAATCGTCTTAGGCAGGGGCAGCCGAGCGATGGCCTCACGAAGTTGCTCGGCAAGATTACCTGTTCCCTCTACGCTGAATCCCTCTTCGTACAACGTGTTCTTACGGCTCCAAGCGCCGAGGACCATCTCCGGCCGGCGGAGAAAATATCCATTGACCGACCCCTCGGCACCTTCGATCGCCAGCGTCCCGACGCCGATCCAAGCGGCCTCAACATGCTGGGTAGCTACGCCAGTCGCTCTTTTTCGCAGGAACAGGATGTCGCTGACGACTGCTGTGCCTTCGCGCTGGAACGCATTGGAAGGAAGGCGAATCGCGCCCAGAAAGTCTGCCCTGGAAGCCAGGTACTCACGAGCCGAGGCGTTCTGCTTGTCGAGCGTAAAGCGACTGGTGACCAGAGCGGCAATTCCGCCGGGCTTCAGGGCATCAATCGACTTGGCGATGAAGAAGTCGTGTAGCGCCATCTTCTGTCCGCTGTATTCCAGCTTGAGATTGGCGAATGGCACGTTGCCCACCACACAGTCCACGCTTTCCTCGGGCAAGCGGGTGTCGCGAAAGTTTTCGATCCGGATGTCGTGGTCGGGATACAGGGTCTGCGCTATGCGGCCGGAGATCTGATCCAGTTCAACGCCGATGAACCGGATGCCCTGCGGCGCTAGGCTCAGAAAGCGGCCAGGGCCGCAACCAGGTTCGAGGACCGTGGCATTGGAGGGAAGTCCCAAGCGTGTAACGGCTTCGTGGATCGCCGCGATGACGGTCGGCGAAGTGTAGAAGGCGTTGAACGTGCTGCGTTTGGCGCTGGCGTACTCCTCGGGAGTGAGCAGCGATTGCAGTTCTTCGCCGATCGCCTGCCAGGCTGGACTTTTGAATTTACCCGTCAGTGGGTCAGGGAAGATGGAGAGCGCCACCGATCCAAATCCAGAGAAGCCTGCCAGCGTCTGTTTCTCTTGGGAGCTCGCGGGCCGCTGCTGTTGGGCGAGTTCCTTGAGTAGGCTGATTGCGGCAATAATGTCTCGTGCTTTGGAACTTTCGCCTTCCGCTCGGTTTGGCAACGAACGCTGGACCGATTCGACGGCGATGTCGCCTGTACGGTTCCCTATGTTCGCTGCAGTGCTCGACGTGTTGGTTGCGGGCTCACCGGCGAGCAGGTCAAACAACATCGGGCTCGTCGCTGAGGGCTGCGCTCCGGGCGTCGCAGATCGTCGCCGCCGGCCGTCCCTCGGCGAAGAGCGCAGGGCCGGCGATTTGCCCACCTCGCTCGCAAAGTCGAACACCCCCTGCCGGCGGATTGCCGATCCTCCATGCGAAAATACTTGGCCAATCGCCTCGACCGTCGCTTGCAATTCCGAGTTCAATTGCCCTGCAATCTGCGACCCGGGTTTTCCGAATACATTTGGTCCTTCATTGCCACCTGGGTTTTCTGAGGCGTCACCTGCGGTCATGCCGTCGAGGGGCAATCATGAGAGTGCTCCGGCATATCGTGCTTGGTGATTGCGCGGATGAATCACACCGATGCTGCATCGCATGGAGCATTTAGGGCGGTACGTTACCACATCGGTTTGATCGGCGCGAGAAAAGGAGCGCTGAGTGCTGTCTGCGTCGTCGTACTAGCGACTAATGCTGCCTGCGGGGCAGGGCACGCCCTTGGACGCCTTGTTGGGCCGTTCGCTGCTGGCAACTCGTGCGTCGCGTCGCCGGCTACTGGCATGGCGAATCGTTTGCGCCGGCGGTCGATCCCGACCAGGAGTGGTGCGGAAGTCAGTAGCAGCGTATCGTTTCAAAGACTCCGAGATCGACCGCGAAAAGCCCCTCTCCGAAGAGAAGGGCCAAGGGTCAGACATCCCAACTCGCGATGCTCTCGCACGTGGCTCTTGCCACAAGCACATCGAAGCCGGGAACGCCCGTGATCATCGGAGGGAAGCCGCCATTATTGAGCCATGCAAGCAAGCCGTCTGCGACGGTCGCCGCTGCTTCCCAATCCTCATCGGCCACCGCCTGAGCAACGGCCGACCAAGCTGCCTTTGGATCCATACCAGCTCTCCTTTTATCATGCAGATGCTATTTCGTCGCGGGCAGACATTCGCCGTCCTCGCGGCACTCAGGACACATGCCCAGGTAATTCCAACTGCGACCATCGAAGTCCTCTTCGATGTTGCTCCACCCTTCTGAAATGGCCTGCTCGGGTGTGGTGATGTCCGTGCCGGCATCGCAGCCGGTGCAACAAAGGGAGAACTCGCGCGTAACTTGCGTTGAACTAGTGATGAACATTGGCACCTCCGTTGAATGAGAAGGAACGTGAAATCTGACCGGTGGGAGCGTGCCATTCGGGCGAGGTTTCCGCAAATGCGATTGCAGTCGCCGCAAAAGAGAGGACGAGCCAATTCGAGGAGCCGCGAGGTGCTGGCGCAGCTTCGATGAAAGCCCAGACCGTCCATGGCCTGGGTGTTTCCTGCGTCGCAAAGGCGAGAAGCTCTGCCGCTTTCGCGGCGAGTGCCGTGCCGCGCGCCGTTAGGATGTCGGCGAAAGTCCCCCGAATCTCGCAGATGAGGCCCCTTTATAGACCGCCATCCCGCGCCCAGATCACGATACCGAGACCTTTTGGTAGCCTCTCGCAAGTCATGGGCGACGATTATCAGGAACCTGCGCTACCCTTTCGATTCTCCTGCGCCGTTGGTGTGTCGCACTCCCTGGCCGGCGGCGGCCCGAGAAGCTGCCAGGCGAGACTCCGCACTTCCGGCCGAAGCTGCACGGTCGGTTCGGCTGGGCCAGTTTCCAATGCAAGTAGTTCCTCGGCTGCCGCCTCGATGGTCTCACGGCCATAGTGCGCAATGAGTGGCATAAGCCTGCGTTGAGATTCCTCCCGCGAAATCACGTCGTAGCCGATCGCCCGCACAATTCCCTCCAGATGCCGGTGCAGATATAACCGCAGATACAAGGGCTTTTGCTTGCGATTTGGGTCTTTGGATGCACTCACAGCCACTTGGGGCGATGGAGCCATGCTGCCTTCGGCTTGGTTGTTAGAACTGGAATCTATTAACGCTTGGTTGGTGGCCTCCAACGGCGCGGCGCCGATCTTCCCAGTCGCCGTCTTGGTCGGCAATTCCGCTTCGCGCAGATTTGGGGCAACGCTTTCAGCCCTCGGCTCGCCTGGCGCTTTCGTCGCGGGTTTGATTGCCGCCACCGGCAGATCATGCGGATCTTCGTTTAGTCGCCGCTCCTGTTCCTCGTGCGCTCGTTGACAGCCGGGACACCAGCCGACGAAGTTAGTACTTCGCTCCTCCTCAGCGCAGTACTCGACGTCAATCCAGCCGTCATGGAGGGCTTGAGCCAGGCTGTCAGGAGATTCCGTCTCGCACGCGTAGCATGAGAGAGTCTCAGCCAGCATTTCGCGACCCTGTCCGGTCAGCACGACATTCACCTTGAACCGCCAGTCGTCACGGTTGTGCCAGATATGCTCCAACAGGATGAAGAGTTCCTCGCTGCTGTCCCGCAAAGCCTTGATCTCGTCGATCAGATTGCAGGTCGCAGCCAACTGGTCTCTTGTCGAGTCGCGGTTCATTCGCCAACGGGAAGGATTCACAATCGCGGGCTGAAGTTCGCCACACGCGAACGTCCCATTCGTAGTCCTGCGCACGGCAGTTGTCCGCGAGTTCACGTCGAACATCTCCAACGTACCGGATTCGCTTGATCGTTTGCAAAACACTGCTCCATTTTTTGTCCTTGGTCGCAAGCCAATTTGCTTTGGCCACTCCCCTACTGCATTCCAGGAATTCGGAACCTTACCGCGATACCTTTCCGGAGTCCTTCCGCAGCG
>JAYTUF010000562.1:0-5633 GCA_043744755.1 Anatilimnocola sp. | reverse complement strand
ATCAGGACTGGTCCTGGCGGAAGAGCGCCCTTGAGTACGTGGAACTTTATCAGCAAGTCAAAGCCCGCCGCGTCCAGCAATGGGAACGCCTGCAAGCGCTGCTGTAGTATTCTTTACTCCCTCTCCTCGGTACTCGCGGTACTCCGCGGAACGACAGGGAGAGGGTTGGGGTGAGGGGCCGACCTAAGTTTGACGTAACTTCTAGAATAATCCCTAGTGTTCAACAAAAACTGTCCATCAATTACCCAATGGATAGACAAGAATCTCTCGCATTCCCGAGAGTTGCGCTATCTGCTGTCCATCCATGTACCCCATTAATGGACACCCCCCTTTAGCGGGTAGTCGCGACTTACGTCGATACTAAAGGCAACTCGTTTGACCCGCTACAGCCTCGGCTCTATGTTGTCGAAACGGTTGTGCCCAGTACCGCTTACTTCGGTGCGGTGCTATGCACCGCAGCCTGCGTGCGCGGCTCTTTCGCGATTCGAGTCACGAGGCCATTCATGAACACCACCCCGCCCTTCATTCGCCGCGAACTTTCTGAAGTGATTCCTTGGACCGAGACCTGCGGCTTGATCCGGCCCATCATTGAAGCCAGCGATCTGGCCGCCGGCGAAGTGCATCACTTGGAAATCACCGACGCTAAACTGCACTACCACCAGCGGACGGACGAGTTCTATTACGTCCTCGCCGGCCGGGGTCACATGGCGCTCGATGACGCCCAGATCGAACTGCACGAAGGTGTCGTCGTCTACGTTCCCCGCGGCGTCAAGCACCGCGCCTGGGGCGATTTGAAGGTGCTGGTCGTGTGCATTCCCCGCGGAGTGCTGGATGATGTGCATGAGGTAGTGGAGGGATAAGGGAAATGTTCCTAGTGCCCCGCATTTCCGCTTGAACTGTCTGCGAGTCTATAATGGGAACCCATGCACCGCCCTCAAGCCATTCTGCAGGTTCTCTACGGCGACCTGGGTTGGCTGCTGCTGTTTTCCGCCTACACCTCGCTGTTGATGATCGTTCCCGCGCTCGTTGTTGGGTTTGTGGCGGCGGCCCGAGTGGAACCGACGCGCTGCATCGACTGGCCCAAAGGTACCTTCCGGGCCTGGTTGGCTGGCGTCCTGACGGCCACCATCGTGACGCCCGTGGTGTGGGGTCTGTTTGGTTTCGTCGATCAGGTTTTTCGTCCGCAGCTTGGCCAGATCGCCGAATTCGTCGGCATCGGCATTATCGGCTTCATCTTCATTCTCTGTGTGGCAGCGCAGTACCGAACGGCCGAACTTTACTTTAAGTGGAAGCGCAATGATCTCCGCGGCTGGAAGATTCATGACGAACCGTCGCAACCAGCCAACCGTTGGTATTCGTTTTCGCTGAAGAACCTGCTGCTCGCGCAACTCACCGCGATATTTTTGTTTGGTTTGTGGATCAGCGTCAGGCGGCAAGACATCGAGTCGCATTACCAATTCCAGCAAATTCAGACGTGGAGGCCTGAAGTACGATCACGGCTAGCGGAGCATGGCTGGGACATGCACGATCCGTTTAAGCCGCTCTGGCTGCGGAGCGATGACCGGCCATTGATCGATTTTGACGACTCGGTACTGGACAAGGTCCTGGTGACTGACCAACTGAAAGCAATTGAACTGGTCTCGGACAAACTCACGGACGCCGGACTGGCTAGACTGATCAAGCACCAACAGCTGAGGAACGTCAAGATTAAATCGGATCAGGTGACGGACAGCGGCATTGCCCACTTAAGGCAATTAGCAGCGGTACAGGATGTCCACCTTGACTGCGAGCGACTCACGGACAAGGTGCTCGACGACTTAGCACAGATTCCATCGCTGAAGTTTGTGTACATCGAGAAGCCACTCATCTCTCGTGCGGCCGCCAAGGCATTTCGAGCAGCGCGGCCTGACGTTTCGCTCAATAGCTTCCATCGTGATTGACTCCCCGGACCAAAACACCTTGAAGCCTCAGCGCCCCATCACTCGCGGATTTCGGCCAACGATGAACTGGGCCTTGCGCCGGCTGTGGCTGCGGTGGCGGGCGCGACGCGGCGACGCGCGCGGAGATTCAGGCGCTCGACATTGGCCGCTCGTTCGGAGCGAAATTCGCGGGCGAGCGCATCCCCACGCTGCGGGAAATGCTCGCTTCGGCCCACGGCAAGATTCGCCTCAACATCGAACTCAAGCCGCATGGCCGGCACGACGAAAAGCCGCTCACCGAGCGCGTCATCGGCGAAATCCGAGCGGCGAACATGGTGGATCAATGCCGCCTCTGCTCGCAATCGTACGAGAGCATTCAGTTGGCTCGGCGGCTCGAGCCTCGGATTCCGATCGGCCTGATCGTCGCGACGTCGCTCGGGGATTCCGCCCGCCTGCCGGTCGATTTTTTGATGGTCAAGGCAAATCTCGCGTCCTCCGCGTTTGTCGAGCGGGCGCATGCGGCGGACATTCGCGTTCATGCTTGGACCATCAACAACCCGGATCACCTGGCGAAGCTGGTCGATGCGGGGGTGGACAATATCATCACGGATGACGTGGTGTTGATCCGCGGGCGGCTCGAGGAGATTGCCGCGTTGTCTCCGGTGGAGCGCCTATTGTTGCGGGTGAGGAACTTGCTCACGCGGTAGGTTGCGAAGTTGCGTCAACTCCGCATCAGGCCCCTCACCCCGGCCCTCTCCCCGGAGTACCGAGGAGAGGGAGGAGGAGAAATCACTCCACCGTCACGCTCTTGGCTAAGTTCCGCGGCTTGTCGACGTCGCAGCCGCGGAGGACGGCGATGTGATACGCGAGTAATTGCAGCGGGACAATGTTGACCAATGGGGAGAGGAATTCTTCCATGACCGGCACATAGATCACGTCGTCGGCGAGGCGGCCGATTTCTTTGTCGCCTTGCGCGGCGATGGCGATGACGGGACCGCCGCGGGCTTTGATTTCTTCCAGGTTCGACATCACCTTGTCATACACGCCTCCCTGCGGCATCACGAACACGCTCGGCGTGTGAGCATCGACGAGCGCGATGGGGCCATGCTTCATTTCCGCGGCGGGATAACCTTCGGCGTGGATGTAGCTGATTTCTTTCAGCTTGAGCGCACCTTCGAGCGCCGTCGGGAAATTGAGCTGTCGGCCCAAGTAGAGAAAGGTCTCGGCGTGGCAATATTTGGCGGCGATGCGGCGAACTTCGTTGTTCACCTCGAGCGTCTCGCGCACCAAATCAGGCAAGCGGCGGAGTTGCTTGATGATCCGCTGCCCGGCTTCGAAGCTCAGGTGTCGCAGCCGGCCGAAGTAGAGCGCGAGCATGGTGAGCGTGACGACTTGCGCCGTGTAAGCCTTCGTTGAAGCGACACCGATCTCAGGACCCGCGTGCAGATAAACGCCGCCATCGGCTTCCTGCGCGATAGTGCTGCCAACCACATTGCAGATCGCCAGCGAAGGATGGCCCTTCCGTTTCATCTCGCGCAAAGCGGCCAGTGTATCCGCCGTCTCGCCGCTTTGGGTAATCGCGAAGAGCAGCGTCCCTTGCTCGACGGGCGGGTTGCGATAGCGGAGTTCACTCGCATATTCCACTTCCACCGGAATGCGGGCCAGTTCTTCGAGCAGATACTCTCCCACCAGCGCGGCGTGCCAACTGGTTCCGCACGCCGTGAGGATAATGCGGTTCACCTGCCGGAGTTGCTGCGGCGTGAGGTTCAACCCGCCGAAGACAGCCGTGGCATCAACGTCGTTTAGCCGGCCCCGCATGGCGGCAGTGATGGAATCGGGCTGTTCGTAGATTTCCTTCAGCATGTAATGCGGAAAGCCTTCGAGGCCCACGTCGTCGGCTTGCAAATGCAACGCTTGAACGGAATGCACGACGGGACCCAAGTCGCGCTCCATCACTTGCAACGAATCGGCAGTGATGACCGCCAGTTGCCGGTCGGCCAGGTAGACGATCTTGTCCGTGCGGCCGGCGAGAGGCGAAGCATCGCTGGCGACCCAGTGCTCGCCATGCCCGACGCCCACGACGAGCGGGCTTCCCTGCCGCGCGGCGAAGATCACGCCGGGATAGTCGCGTAGCAAAATGGCCAGACCATACGTGCCGCGGAGTTTTCCGGTCGCTTCATTGATGGCCGCAATGGGAATCGCATACGGATCGCGCAGGCACGATTCACCGACGAGCGCTTCATCCTGCTGAGCGCGATGTTTCTCCAGACAACTGGCGATCAGGTGGGCGATGACTTCGGTATCGGTGGCCGAGACAAATTGATAACCTTCTTCTTCGAGTCGGTCCTTGAGTACGCGATAGTTTTCGATCACTCCATTGTGCGCGAGGATCACGCAATCATCGCCGCCGCGGTGCGGATGGGCGTTCACTTCCGTCGGCGCTCCGTGCGTCGCCCAGCGAGTGTGACCGACACCGATGGTCCCCGGCGTCCAATGCCGCTTGAGCTTGTCCGCCAACGCATCAATCCGGCCGACGGCTTTGACCAGGTGCAGCCGGCGGTCGCTCGAAACGGTCGCCAGGCCCGCCGAGTCATAGCCGCGGTACTCTAACCGCCGCAGCCCCTCGATCAAAAACTCGGCCGCCTGCCGATGCCCCACATAAGCCACAATGCCGCACATGCGTTCACTCCTGAAAATCGAAAGGTGGGTCAAGGCTCTCCGAGGCGCACCGTCCCCACTTAACTCCTGCCCATCACTAAATTTAGGCCGCGGCCGGCATTCTGACCGACCAACCAGCCGAATTGGCGAAAATGTCTCAAGTCGTTTTTCTAAAACAACTTACGATGAATATGCGACTCGTATCAGGCCCCTCAGACTGCCAAAGAATAGCAGGCAGCGGCCAAATGGCGGAGAGCGAATCGCCCCAGCGTGCGTTCGTAGTATGGGCAGCAAACAACTCGCCATAGTAGAATCTGCCCTGAACTCCCCCCAAAACGTAGGTCGTTCCCGCACTTTAAGGATGCACTCATGTCCGCAGTTCGAGGCAGCCTGCTCGTCGTCATCGTCCTATCGTTGTCTGCTTGCTTGGGTTGCTCCAAGAGCAAACCGGCGACCCTGATTGAAGACTACGATCCGGTGAAAATGGAGCAAGCCATCGCCGATGCCAGGGCTTCTTTCGATACCTTTTTGGCCCGTTTCAAGAATCCACTGCCTGGCGACAAAGCCTTCAATGTGAAGGTGAAGATTCAGGATGCAAATGGCATCGAACACTTTTGGGTCGGCGATTTGAAACTTGACGCGGAACCTTACTCGGGAAAAATCGGTAACGAACCAGGTGTCGTGAAAAACGTCCGACTGGGTCAGAATTACAACTTTAGCCGGGCCGACATCAGCGACTGGATGTACCTGGCCAACGGCAAGCTGGAAGGTAATTACACGCTCAAAGTTGAACTGGAATCAATGCCAGCGGAACAGTCCGCCGCGATCAAGAAGAAGTTTGGGTGGTAAAAAAATGAGCGCGTTGGAATGAGCGCGTCGCAAGCGAACGCGGCGAAATGGGGTGGTTAGTCCCTGAGTCCCATCACGCCGCTGTCACCACTCCCCAGCGCCAGTGCATACGCAGTTGCGTGCGTGCGGCAATGGCTGATGCTGATCAGGATTTGGGCGATCCCTTGCTGGGCGCAGATTTCGCGGGCACCGCCGCCGAGCAGCACT
>JAYTUF010000561.1:0-5642 GCA_043744755.1 Anatilimnocola sp. | reverse complement strand
CGCATCGTTTAATCGATGCCCTGCCCCCGAATGCCACCTGGGATGACGTGATGCACCAGATCTACGTCCGGCAGTGCATCGACGCGGGACTCGCCGACATCGAAGCGGGCCGCGTACTCGACGTGGAAGAAGTCCGCCGGCGATTTGGCCTCGTCGCATGAAGGTGATTTGGACGCAAACCGCGCTGGGTCACTTGACGGAGATCTTTCAATTCATCTCCCGGGATTCTCCGCGATATGCCCAGCGCACCATCGATCGCATCACCAACCGTTCGAAGCAACTCGCAACATTCCCCAAATCCGGGCAAGTTGTCATTAAGTACGAGGACCCCGAGATCAGGGAATTGATCGAAGGCTCGTACCGTGTGATCTACCGCACCGGGGGAACCAGCGTTCATGTTCTGGCGGTGATTCACGGTGCTCGAGAATTGCCGGACCTGTAAGCCATTTTCTGATCAACGCCCCAAAATCAACGAGTTGAATAACTGCCCGGGTTTTTCACCGCGAGTATGCGTAACTCTCGCGTATGCGGCGCATAAGCGGTGAAAAACTGGGGCTGATCTTCATCATTCAGGATGGAATTTTGGCAACCATTTCGCCACGCTCGCTGGCGACGTGTTTTACCGTCACAAGATGGCGACCAAGCGCGTCGCAAGCGAACGCGGCGATATGGATGTGCGACGGTCGTAGTCGCCGCGCTGCTCCAGCAATACAATCACATGATGAAATCCGCTCCGCCTAAAGCCGTGCTGATCACTGCGTTTGAGCCCTACGACCGCTGGTCCACGAATGCCAGTTGGGAAGTGCTGGTGGCTTTGACCCGCGAGTTGCCGACGACTTTGAGGATTGTGACCCGCCGGTATCCGGTCGATTTCGAACAGACCCGCAGCAAGCTGTTCGACGATCTGGCCGCCAACTACGACTACACGCTGCATCTGGGCCAGGCCCCCGGTTCGTCGCGGGTGCATCTGGAAGCGGTGGGCCTCAACGTCGCGGGGCATTCGCAGCAATCACCCGACGACTATCAGCCGCTCGTGGCCGGCGGTCCCGCGGCCTATTGCACGTCGCTGCCGCTGGCCGCCTGGGCCGGCAAGATTCGCGCGGCGGGCATCCCCGTGCAGGTCTCGCATCACGCTGGCACTTACTTGTGCAACGCCATCTTCTATCTGGCCCAGCACCTCGCGGCGGAGCAAAAGCTGAAGACCAAATCGGCTTTCATCCATCTCCCTCTCACGCCCGAGCAAGTCCTCGCCGAACGCCACGACGTCCCCAGCCTGCCGACGGCCGTGAGCGCGGAGGCGATCCGGTTGATACTGCTGGAATTGGGGCAGCCGGCGGGTGCGGCTTGAGTTCTCGATTGGCCACCACCGAGCTTGTCTCGGTGGAGCCCTGATTTTGCACTAGCTGCGAACATTTACTCCTCTCGTCCCTACCGGCCTCGTGCCGGTGGAACGCATGATTGAGTAACTGAATCATCTGCTCCACCGACGCAAGGTCCGCGGGGGCAGGGTTTCGAGTTCCTTTGCTCTAGTGCAGAATCACTTCACCACCGAGACAAGCTCGGAGGGGTCTGCGCAGCCCTTCATTTTTTCGTCAACCTTCCGCCGGCTGACATTTCCACGCGGGGCAAAAATTCCTGCTAAATTCTCCGCAGCGCCCCGGAGCGGCGCGATAGATGCGCGGACCGAGGCGCAAACAGATTGCAGACCGGCCCGCGACGAGGGGCTTTCCCGCAGCGGGCGATTCACACGGCGGACGTATGGGTTTTCAGGACGAGCATCAGCTTGCGCTGGCACTGCGCCGAGGCGATCGAACCGCCTGGGAGGCGCTCTACGATGCGCACGCGTCGCGAGTCTGGGAATGCGTTGCTCGCCGCGTGGGGACGAGTGCGACGGAGGTGGCCGATATTGTGCAGGAGACGCTGCTGGCCGCGGCCCGGTCGGCCCACACCTTCGATCCCGCGCGGGGTTCGCTTTGGTGTTGGCTGAGCGGCATCGCGCGGCGGCAAGCGGCCTTGTTTTATCGCCGCAAGCAAACGCGGCCGTCGCCCAAGTGGGACGCCGCCGATGACCTGCCGGGCGTCGATTGGCTGGAAGGAAACGAAATCGATCCCGCCGATTGGCTGGCGGCGGGAGAAACGGCCGACCTGGTGCGGCAGGCGCTCGCCGAACTGCCTGCCGATTACGAAATCCTGCTTTCGGGCAAGTACTTCGAAGAGCTGTCGCTGGAGCAACTGGCCGCTGAGCATAACTGCACGGCCGCGGCGCTCAACTCGCGGCTGGCCCGTGCCCGGCGGGCGTTTCGCGAAGTGTTTGCCCGGCTATGCCCTGAAACTGCTTCTCAATCCAAAAAACTATTCCGCTGACGAAGAACGCATGACCGCTGAGCTGCCGAAAAATCCTGATCCCGCTGACCGCACGGAGCGGCTGCTGACCGCCGCTGGTCGCCACGCCGCGCCCCTTGCGCACGATTTTCTCGCCGAGCTGCGCGAGCGGACGACTGCCGAGTTTCAGCGGGCTCACACACCTCAATCATTGACCTCGACCCGGAGATGGCAAATGCTGTTCGCCCGCGCTCTGACCGCCGCTGTTGCCGTCGCTGCCCTGTTCGGGGCGCTGTGGCTTACGAATGATCCCGACGCCGGAAAGAAAGCTTCCCTGCAATGGGCGTCGGCCACGCAGCCGCCCCTCGCGGAGACCAAGTTCGGCGAGGCGTTCGCCAAGCTGGCCGCGGAACCTTACTTCGCAGCGGAAATGGAAGAAGGCGGCGAAACGCACTACCTGTGGGGCGCCGCAGGTGGCAAGCTGCGGTTCGATGCGGAGCCGGGCCTGTATGCGATTGTTGATCGCGACCAGAAGTGGACCATCGACGAGTCCGCCAATCGCGCCGCGGTCGCTCCCGCCGACTATTACTACCGCCGCGAGTCCGCCGCCGCAATCAATCCCTGGCGGCTGATGAAGCTCGAACCGGAAACAGGTGCAGCGCTCGCTTATCGTGAAGAAGAACAGGTCGAAAACAATGCGCCGCTATTGAGGAGTTACTTCCATGCGCGATTCGCGGGTGAGCCAGTCGCCGTTGAAGCTCGCCTGGATCCCGTCAAGCAATTGCCGCGCGACTTGCTCGTTTGGCCGCGAGAAAATCGCGGCGCGTTGCCGCTGCTGCGCTTTCATTTGATTCAAGCCGGTGGAGCGCAGGATGCGACGAAGTTCAAAGTGGCGGAGACACTGACGGAAGACGGCCGGATCGGCAAGATCGTCGATGCCCAAGGTCTCGTCACGTTGCGAGCCATGGCCAGCAGTCGTTGGACGCCAATTATTGCGCAACACACGCTCTTGCAGCCCGGCGATTGGCTGCGGACCGACAACCGCGGCGCGAATGCGGCCACGGTGCAACTCGCGCCGCAGACCAAGTTGATCCTCGGCCCCGGCACGCTCATCGAGTTGCCCAAGCCCGATCAACTGCGCGTGACTTCCGGCGTGGTGCAAGTCGCGGCCAGTGAAAAGACACCGATCACGCTCACCGGACCCGACGGCGGGCAAGTGATCATTCGCGGCAAAGAAATCTGGCAGGTCGCCCAGAGCAAGTTGGCCAAGGTCGCCAAGGAACCCGTTTGGCTGAAGGGTTATGTCGGCCAGATTCCGCAAGAGACGCTCGGCTCACTCGTCGCGCTCGTCGATGGCCGGAATGTGCCGCTGAGCGTGGGCTATCACAAGGTGACGGTCGAGATTCGCGATCAAATCGCCCGCACGACTATCGAAGAGTCGTTCGTCAATCACACGAATGCCGTGCTGGAAGGGCAGTTTCATTTTCCGCTGCCGCAAGATGCCTCGATCTCCGGCTTCGGGATGTGGATCGGCAATGAACTGGTCGAAGCCGACATCGTCGAGAAGCAGCGGGCGCGTGAAATCTACGAAACGATCCTCCGCGAGAAGCGCGATCCGGGCCTGCTCGAATGGACCGGCGGAAACATCTTCAAAGCCCGCATCTATCCGATTCCTGGCAACAGTGAAAAGCGGATCAAAATCACGTACACGCAGGTGCTGCCCCTCGTCGGCGATTCGTTCCGTTATAGCTACGCGTTGCAAAGCGATCTGCTCAAGCAGAACCCACTCAAGCGGTTGGAATTGGCCGTCATCATTCACTCGACGCAGCCGCTGCAGCAGGTGGCTTCGCCCACGCACGCGACCCGCAATCAGCAAACGCCGCATTCCGCCCGCATCGAGTTCAGCGCGCAGAACTACACGCCGACGCGCGATTTTGAAGTCGTCACCACGCTCACTACCCGCACGCAAGACCTGACGCTGATTCCGCATCAGCGGGGTGAAGATGGCTTCTTCATGCTGCTGATGCAACCGCCGCAGCAGACCGGCAAGTGGCTGCGGCCGCTCGTCAACGATGGCGCTGCCCTCGAATTGCTGATCCTGGCCGATACGTCTGCTTCGATGGATCGCGCCTCGCGGACGCGGCAAGAAGAAGTGATTGGCGCTCTACTCTCTGCTCTCGCGCCGAAGGACAAATTCAATCTCGCCACCTGCGATGTCGATTGCCTGTGGACGTTTGAGAAAAGCGTAGACGCGGTTCCCGAGCAAATCACCAAAGCCCGCGACGTGCTGCAAAAACGGCGCTCGATGGGCTGGACCAATTTGCAGCGGGGCTGGGAAAGTGCTCTCAAGCAAGCTTCGCCCGGCGCTCACATTATTTACGTGGGCGATGGCATCGTGACCCGCGGCACGCAGGATCTGGCTGGTGACGTGCAGGCCATTGCCATGGCGGCTGAAGGGAAGAATGTGCTGGGTCATGCGATTGCCGTCAGCAGCAGTTATGAATCGCAGTTGCTCAAAGCAATTGCGTCTGTCGGCGGCGGTTCGGTCCGTCATGCGGCCGGTGAAATGAAGCCGACGCAAATCGCGCACGATCTGCTCGTCGAAGCGACGCGGCCGTCGCTGCGGAACATTCAAGTCACGTTCGCTGGCTTCCGCACCGCGCGGGTCTATCCACCCACGCTGCCGAACCTTCCCGCGGGGACGCAGCAGGTGGTGCTCGGCCGCTATCTGCCCGCAGGGGCGAATCAAAAGGGCGAGGTTGTCGTCCGTGGCACGCTCGAAGGCAAACCAGTCGCCTATCGCGCGAACATCGATCTGCGGCAAGCACCTCAGGCTGGCACCGCTGACGATGCTTCATTCATTCCGCGGCTGTGGGCTCGGCTGCATCTGGATCAACTGCTGGCCGAAGGTTCGTCGCAGCAAGTGCAGGATCAAATCATCGGGCTCTCGGAAGAGTATCACATCATCACGCCGTACACCTCGCTGCTGGTGCTCGAAACCGATGCCGACCGCGAGCGGTTCAAGGTGAAGAAGCGGATGCAGATGCGCGACGGCGAGCGGTTCTTCCAGAAGGGGAATGACGAAGCCCGTTACGCGCTTGTGCAGCAGCAGATGATTCGCGCCCAGGCCTGGCGACAGCAACTGCGGCAGAAGTTGCTCGCCCGGCTGAGCAACCTGGGCCGCGATGCGAGCCTGCTGGAGCGTCAGCAATTTGACCCGCTAGTTAGCCTAATCATCACCCAGTCGTGGTACGAGAACGGCCCGCTTGGCCGCAGTCAATGGGGAATGTCGATGGGCGGCGGCATGGGAGGCGGGGGCA
>JAYTUF010000560.1:0-5666 GCA_043744755.1 Anatilimnocola sp. | reverse complement strand
TGGGGTCCAAGGAATCTGGCTTTTTTCATACCCTCCAAAAACGCGAAACCCCAGTTTTTCCCGCCTAAAAATCCTTCACAGCGTTGCCTTGCAGGGTGCAAATTCCGCCTGACACATATTCCCAGGGTGCGCCGCTTGCGCGTCGACCCTGGGCTGTAGAGTAATACGCTTTCAGCGTAGCTAGATTTAGCCAGCGCGTACTGTAAGAATCTCCCGATCCCTAGCGTTTCCACGATGCCGCCAACCGCTGCATCCCCTCCGCCATGCTGACCGCCGGCTGATAACCAAAATCACGCTTCGCCGCGGCAATATCGAACCAATGCGAAGTGCCCAGCTGTAGCGCCAAAAAGCGAGTCATCCGCGGTTCATCGGTGCGACGGAGAAGCGTCCAGGCACCTTCCAGCAACGCGCCGACGGCATAGGCGCTGGGAGTGCTCAGGCCTTTCTTCACGGGCGGCAGGTCAGCGAGGGCGAGTAACTGATCAATCCATTCCCAGCAATTCACTGGTTCGTCGTTCGTGATGAAATAGGCCTTGCCACAGACGGGCGAACCAGGTTCCAGTGCATCCGCAGCCTGTAGATGAGCCGCCGCGGCGTTCTCGACGTAGACCGCGTCGATCATGTTTTTTCGATCACCCACGTAACGCAACTTGTTGCTACGAGCGCGTTCGAGCAAACGCGGAATGAGATGCTGATCGCGGGGTCCCCAGATTAAATGCGGCCGCAGCGCGACGGTCATTAGCTCCGGACAGTTCGCCTCCAGCACCAACTGCTCCGCCATCGCTTTCGTTTGCGGATAATAGCAGAGATACTTGTCTGGATACGGCACGCTCTCATCGACGCCACATTGATCGCCGCCTGCGAAGGTCACGCTGGGACTGCTCGTGTAGATCAATTTCGGCACTTGATTCTGCAGGCAGGCTTCGAGCACATTTGCCGTCCCCGATACGTTGATCTCGAAGTAATGCTTCCACGGCCCCCAAATGCCGGCGACGGCGGCGACGTGAAACACCGCATCCACCTCGTGCGAGGCTGCTTTCACCGCGGCCAGATCGCGGATGTCCCCGCGAACCAACTCCACGCCCAGCGCCGCAAGTTCCGGCACATCCCGCCGTACGAGTGCCCGGACGCGATCACCGCGTGCCAGCAATTGCTCGACGATGTAGCGACCGAGAAACCCGTTTGCTCCAGTGACCAGTGCGTGCAAGGACTGCCCCCGTTCCTCGCCCAAAGGGCGACCGAAATCCTCGCCCGAAGGGCGACCGAAATCATCGCCCGGAGGGCGACAGATAGTAGCCCAGGGCGCCAGCCCTGGGATCAAAGTTCCGACCAAAGCCCAAGCCCCGGTAGGGGCGACAGAACCAAGCCCCGGTAGGGGCGACAGAACGCTCGCTCGGCGGCCGATTTCTGTCGCCCCTACCGGGGCTTGGCAGCTCTTGTGCTTGCAAACCACGGGTTCCGCTCCGCCGCTGGGGCGGCTGCGCTTCACCCGTGGCTATTTTCTGTCGCCCCTACTGGGGCTAATTTCCGTCGCCCCTACTGGGGCTAATTTCCGTCGCCCCTGCCGGGGGTATTTTCTGCAAAGATGTTATCAGATTGTGTCTCTCGCCAAAGGCTACCCCCTATGCTCATGAATCGATATTACCTCCGAATCATCGTCCCGTTGCTGTCAGGACTCCTCTGCTCACTCGTGGCCCTTGCTCAAGAGCCAAAGCCTACTATCCCCGATTCCATCGACAAGGACTATTCCGCCGAGCTGCCCCGCATCGCGCCGTTGTCGCCCGCCGAGGCGCTCAAGTCATTCGAGATTGCGCCCGGCTTCAAGCTGGAGCTAGTTGCCGCCGAGCCGCTGGTGGCTGATCCGATTGCGATTTGCTTTGACGAGAACAGCCGGATGTACGTCGTCGAAATGCGGGGATACTCCGAAAATCGCGACGAGAAAATCAGCCGCATCACGCTATTAGAAGACACCAACGACGATGGCCGCTTCGATAAAAGCACCATCTTCGCCGACCAACTCTTCTGGCCGACCGCCATTCATTGCTGGAAAGGCGGCGTGTTCGTCGCCGATGCGCCGGATTTGCTCTATCTGAAAGATACGACCGGCGATGGCGTTGCCGATGAGAAGAAAGTCGTGCTCACCGGCTTCGGCACGAGTAATGTGCAGGGCCTGGTGAACACGTTTCAATGGTCGCTCGATAATCGGATCGTCGCCGCGATCAGCAGCAGCGGCGCGGAATTGCGGAAGCCGGACGATACCAAGTCAAAACCATTTTCACTCCGCGGCCGAGACCTGGCCTTCGATCCAAACACGATGGAACTGACCGCCGTCACCGGCGGCGCTCAGCACGGTGCGACGACCGACATCTGGGGTAACCGCTTCGTCTGCAGCAACAGCGACCACATTCAGCACTGTGTCATCGAAGACCATTATCTGGCCCGCAATCCCTACCTGGCCGTCGCCGGCGCCCGCCGCAGTATTGCCGCCGATGGTCCGCAGGCCGATGTGTTTCGCATCAGTCCGCTGGAGCCCTGGCGGATCGTGCGCACTCGGCTGCGAGTCAACAAGATCGTGCCGGGTATCGTCGAAGGAGGCGGCCGGCCGTCGGGATACTTTACCAGCGCGACGGGCGTAACGATTTATACCGGCGATGCCTGGCCCGCGGAGTTTTTGGGCCTGGCCTTCGTCGGCGACGTAGGCAGCAACATTGTGCATCGCAAGCGACTAAAGCCCAACGGCGTGAGCTTCACCGCCGAACGCATCGATGAGAAGACAGAGTTCATCGCCTCCCGCGACACCTGGTTCCGCCCCGTGCAATTCGCGAACGCTCCCGACGGCTGCCTGTATATCTGCGACATGTATCGCGAAACCATCGAGCACCCGCTCAGCATCCCGCCGATCTTGAAGAAGCATCTGGATCTGACGAGTGGCCGCGACCGGGGGCGGATTTATCGGGTGGTGCATGAGAAGTTCACGCAGCGGAAGTTGCCGAAACTTGCCAAGGCGAGGATCGCGGAACTGGTTAAGCTGCTTGATCACGCTAACGGCTGGCATCGTGAGACTGCAGCGCGTTTGATCTACGAACGGCGAGATCCAGCAGGTGTTGTCCTGCTTGAAGCCCTCAGTGACACAGCGAGTCCCCAAGGGAAAATAGAGGCCATTTACGCCCTAGCAGGATTGAAGGCACTTACGGACGAAGTGATTCTTGCTCGATTATCAGACGATGATGCTCACGTGCGCCAACATGCTTTACGTGCCGGGGAAATGTTGGTGGCGAACTCGCCAGCGATTGCAAAGCATTTGATCTCGATGACCGGGGATGCCGATCACCTTGTTCGCTATCAACTTGCTTTTGCCCTGGCTAATCTCCCTCACGAAGAGCGGGTGCCGGCTCTACTCACGCTCTTAAAATCCGACATTGCTAGCGCTGACGTGCGAAATGCTGTCCTGTCATCCCTAAGTGATGGCTCCGGCCTGATGATCAAGCAACTCGCAGCAGACACCAATCTAATCAAACGAGAAGGGGCCAGTCAGTTTGTACAAAGCTTGTTCGCTCAGATTGGCAAACAACAGCGTAATCGGGACCTCGACCCTGCGGTCGAAACGATCAACAAATGGCTAAGTGACAAATCGCCCCTAGGACCTCTCGCGCTGGAGAGCCTTGCAGTGCCGCGAGAGTCGAAACTTGGGAAAGCCCTCAATGTCGTCACGGCCGGCAGAGCGGACGAATTGCTAGATAAGCGTGCCATTGCGGCCCAGAAAGTTGCGATCAATGCGGAAGCCAAGTTGAGTGAACGCGTATCGGCCATCAAGCAAATGCGATCCGCAAAACTAGCTGCGGTAATAGAAGCCGCGGAATCGTTGCTCTCTCCCATGCAGCCTGTCGAGTTGCAGGGTGCGATCATCGATATCATGCAAACTTTTGATTCGCCCGAAGTCGCGGCGCTCTTGCTCGCTCGCTTCAGCGAATTGACGCCGGCCATCCGAGGTCGCGCCCTCGATGCGCTGATTTCCCGCGCGGGGTGGTCCTTGCAGTCCTTGGATGCGGTCGATCAAAAAATACTGTCTCCTTCCGATATTGATTCGGTCCGCTTGAAGCTTCTCACCGAGAGTTCCCACGCTCAAGTCCGCGAACGATCACTGGCACTCGCCAAGGCCAATCGCCCCAGCGACCGCAATGAAGTGTTGGGCGCGTATCGCAGCGTGCTGGAAACGACCGGCGATGCAGCCCGTGGCAAGGAAGTCTTCAAAAAGAACTGTGCCGCCTGTCACAAGCTGCAAGGCGTTGGGCATGAACTGGGTCCCAATCTGGCCGCCATGAAGAACCGTGGGGCGGAGGCGATTTTGGTGAATGTGCTCGATCCGAATCGCGAAGTGAATCCGCAGTTTCTGAACTACCTGGTGCTAACGACCGATGGCCGTTCGCTCAGCGGTGTACTGACAGCCGAGACCGCGACCAGCATCACGCTGCGGCGGCAAGAGAGTGCGACCGATACCGTTCTCCGCGTGGACATTGAACAGCTCAAGAGCACCGGCCAATCGCTGATGCCGGTTGGGATGGAGAAGCAGATCGATAAAAATGCGATGGCGGACTTGCTGGAGTATTTGAAGACGCTGGAATAGCCGCATGGTATCCGGCAATCAAAGCATCCCCTATATTCGGCAATCTCAAATCTCAAATCTGAAATCCTTGAAAGGCCCCACCATGAACCTCACGCTCCGCTGCCTATTTCTGGCCATTTGTCTCACCGGATGTACCTCGCTTGCGATGGCTCAAGACGCCAAGCCCCTCTTCGATGGCAAGACGCTCGAAGGCTGGAAGGGGAACGACTCCTTCTGGTCCGTGAAGGATGGCACCATCACCGGCCAAACGACGAAAGAGAATCCGACCAAGGGGAACACTTTTTTGATCTGGCAAGGAGGCGAGATCGGCAATTTTGAACTGAAGCTGAAGTTCCGCATCGTCGGCGGCAACAGCGGCATTCAATACCGCAGCGCTGACAAGGGCAACCACGTCGTCCACGGCTACCAGGCCGACATTGAAGCGGGCGAGACCTACATCGGCATACTCTACGAAGAAGGGGGCCGCGGCATCCTCGCCCAGCGAACCGAAAAGGTTGAGATCGCCTCCGATGGCAAGAAGACCGTCACCGGCAAGACGGCCGACAACAAAGAAATTCTCGCCACCATCAAGAAGGAAGAGTGGAACGAGATGGAAGTCATCGCCAAGGGGAATCACCTGGTCCAGAAGATCAACGGCCTGACCACGATCGACGTGACCGACAATCAGGAAGGCAAAGCCAAAGCCAGCGGCATCCTCGCCCTGCAACTCCACGCCGGCCCGCCGATGACCGTGCAGTTCAAAGACATTCAACTGAAGAAGTCGGAAAAATAACCACAGGCCAGTGGGGCAAGTTTCCAACGCCGCAGGCATTAAGCAGGTAGCCCACCGCGTGAGCGAGGGAGCGCCGCAAGCTAACGATACCGTTCACCTGCCGCGGCGGCCGCTGGTGAGACGCTGCACTCTGAAAAACGGTGATGCGGCCGC
Source organism: Anatilimnocola sp. (assembly GCA_043744755.1). Classification (GTDB taxonomy): domain Bacteria; phylum Planctomycetota; class Planctomycetia; order Pirellulales; family Pirellulaceae; genus Anatilimnocola. The sequence continues at coordinate 117 of JAYTUF010000560.1, read as the reverse complement.
CGTCGGGTGCAGCGACTTGTTCAAGTAAGCCGCTGCGCGGCAGGGGGGCGGGGGGCGGGGGTTTCGTTAGTGTAGCGGAGTGGGTGGTTGGCGTCACTTTTTTTCGCGTGCATTCGG
>JAYTUF010000559.1:0-5669 GCA_043744755.1 Anatilimnocola sp. | reverse complement strand
ATCAAACCGTTGCGTAGATCGAAGATCGCGCTACCGGCCCGCTTGCCCGCGGCGGCCGCCGCGGCCGCCGCATCGCCAGGAGCGTTCGGAAGTTGGTTACTGGCATCGCCGACACCTTGCTCAACTTGAATGATGGCATCTGATAAAGGATTAAACGGATTAAAAGTATTTGGAGACGAGTCCAGTAACTCATTCATCGTTTCTTCCCAAGGGGTCATCGTCTGAGGACGCGTCAGCGTGACCGTTTGTCCGGGATTCGATTTCTTACAGGTACCCGGATCGATCTTGCCATCTTTCGTCTCGGCGTCCCAATGTTCACCCTTGAAACTGGTCACAATGTGATAAGGATCAGTTACGTCAGCGGTGAAACTGGTCGTCCAAATACCGCTGCATCCGCAGGCCTGGAGGACGTCCCCTTTTTGCGTGCAGTGGAACATGGTGCCCAACAACCGGGTTCCCTGGCCCTGCATGACAGCGGTGAAATAGGTCGTTCGCGAGCCGTTGCCGTCGGGACAGGTCTCGGCCTTGCCGTTAATACTCGCCGACACGCTCATCCCTGCCTGATCGATGCGCAGATAGCGGCCGTCGCTGGCGCACCAATCGCCGGTCAAATCGACCTCGGGGATCTCCGGTTTTTTGTGCGGTCGTTTCGTTTTCGATTGCGCCTCGACGGGTCCGGCGGCAAGGAACAATGCCAGCCCAAACAAGGTGCCGCAACAGAGTTGGCGTGAGCATCGCATGGCGTTTCTCGTGAACGGAAGAGTTCGTTGGTTTCGGTCCGAGTTCAGCCGCCGAATTATCTTTCGACCGCGGAGCTCGGCATTCAGCACGACGAGACCGATAACATCGTTAATCCGCGCCTGCCTTTGCGTCGCTGAAGGCGCCGGGGGCCGACTTGGTAACGTGGATGGCGAACTTACCCGGCGGCACCTCGGGATGGTCCGCTGGCTTGACGGAGTGCAGCACTACGTACGCCTTACCGCTCAGTTCGGCCACCCACTTCGCCGTAATCGGATTGGCGTTGCTGGGATTACCCGCAACGTCGAGTTCCTGCTTGATCACCTGCACCTGGTCGTCATCGTGAATCATCAAGTTGTAAAAGTAATGCCCCTTATAGCCAAAGCCGGACACGTCTTGCGCGTCGCGGGGCAACAGCACCGCGGCGGCCACTTCCAGCGTCTCCCCTTTTTGGATCGGAACGGCGTAATATCGAATCTCTCCAAAAGGCACGTCATTGACCACGAAACCGTCGCCGTTGATTTCGCTCGCTGTTTGGAAATTGGTGCCCGGAAAAACCTGACGTAAAGCGGTTGCCTGCGCCAAGCCGGCACCGGCGGCCGCTCCCTCGACACGTAGCAGCAAGCCATAGGGTGAAGTCACTGGATCCTTCAGTTGTACTTGCACCTTGTCGTTCCACATCGCCGCGTCGGAAACCTCAACGAAGTAGGTGCCGTCTAAGTCCGCGGGCCATACCAATCTGACCGAAACCAACTCTTCGATTCCCGCTTTGGCCTCCACAACTTGGTGCGCCACGCGCCTTAATTGCGGATCATAGATCGCAATGCTGAAGTTCTGGGAATAAATGACAAAGTTGTTACGGCCGAATGTCTTACGTTCAAGATTGAGAATCGCCCGCAGTTCTTGTCCCTTGCGGACGCTGATTTTGTAGTAGTCGGCATGTTCGTATTTCAAATCTCCCTTTTGTTCACCGGCCTCGACCAGCGGCGCATCATCGAAGAAGTTGCCGGCCTTGACTACGACGACCGGCGGCGACGGCGACGCGACGGCGACTTCTTTTAGCTCGGTGTGCAGCTTCTTGACGATTTGCGTCAACTCAGCTGCGTTCTTGGCGGGATAATATTTCCCCTTGTCGCCAGCCGCCTTGGCGATTTCAGCCACGGCCGCGTTCTCTTCCGGCTTCAGCCCGAAGCCCACCACGTGCACGCCAAACGTCAGCTTCAGTTTGGCCATCAGTGCCGCGGTCTCCGCCGCCGGGTTGCCGTCGCACGTCTCCACGCCGTCGGTGATTAGCACCAACCCGCAAAGCGAGTTTTTCTTCGCCAACTCGTCGCCCGCGGTCCGCAGCGACAGGGCAATCGGCGTTGCCCCGGTCGGCTGCAGGCCGGCGATGAAGGCCGCTAATTCCGATTTGGCGTTATCGTCCAACGGGCTCAGCGGACGGACGACCTTCACCGCTTGGCAATTCCGCGGTTCGTCGGCGTTGCCGAATACCTCGTGCCCGTAAATGACGAACGTTAGATTCATGCCGTTGGGAATGTTGCGCACCAGGTCGGTGACCACGCGCTTGGCGGCGACCATCTTCGTTTCCCCTTCGGGCGTCAGTTCCTTCATACTGCCCGAGCAGTCGAGAATGATTGCGAAGTCGGTGATGTCGGCGGCCGTCGGAGGCGCGGGCCGATTGCCCATCATTGCCGCCAACAATTTGTCGGAGGCGCCCACCTGCTTCAGTTCCGCAACTTGCCCAGCATCGAGCACGAATACCGTGGGCGACTTTTGTAAGCGGGTCAGGATGGCCGCTTCATCCAGCCCGAGTGTGACGAGCTTCAGCACATCGCTATAGGCAATTGCCGCGACGGACGGCGCGTTCTTCGCAGGGATGGCGGATGCCTTCACGGCCTGGAGCACCGCCTCAGATGCACCTGCGGATTTTAGTCGTGCCAGCACACTATCGTCGGCTAGGAAACTCAGGCCGACATTCTGAATACGAGTGACAATGGCTTTCTCGTCGATTTGTAATTCAACGAGCGCCGTGAGATCTTTCTCCGCGAGACGATCTGCCGCATTCGAGACGACGCTCAGGCCGGCGAAGAACAGCAAAGTGAGAACCACAGAAAAAACTCGTAGCGATCGGAGAAACATCTGCAACTTCCTCTTGAGAGAATTGACCGAGGCGAAAGTCGCCTAACATAACGCGATGATCAGCGTTAAAACGAACCAGCCTCCTGCCGACGCAATCTCAGACTTTTAACCATTCATTGATTGCACTGCCTTCTTTTTGAGATTCCTGTTGTCACCGACGTTAGTTGTGTTGTTGTTGAGTCGAACCGGCGACAACCGTCAAGGAAGCTTGAGCATGCCGCACGGAATGGGCTGATAAAGACCTGTGTGCCAAAGCTGCGCAGTGGTTGCAGGAATTTTCCAGGAAAATGCTGGTGACGCGGATTTCTTCCGTATCCCGGAGAAATTTCAGCAGGTAGCCGATGGTTGAGCGGAGCGACAGCACTCGAGGCGGACAGGATTTCATCACTGACCACGGCCGACGCCACTGCACACGTCGCCCTCAACCCTGCCGGGGTGAACGGCATTTCGCTTCTGGTTCCGGCAGTGAGCTGCGCGACCGCCGGCTACCCGCTGCGAACCCTTCAGGTTCACGACCATTCAGCAAATCCGGCACTAGAGCAACTTCAGGACTGACGCTGCGAGATTATCGTACCGGGCTGACGTACGGTTGGGTGAAGTCAATTGCCGGAATCGGCAAGTAACTCTCGGGCTTCTTCGGCGGTCCGGTCAAGAATCCTGCTGTATCGTTTGTTTTCTGCCAGCCATGCAGTCGCTTGCCGATAGGTCTGCCGGGCCTCGGTTCGGTCTCCGGCACCCCATTGCGCCATGGCCAGGAACAGGGCGTTGAACCCCGTTTCATCGGGTAATAACGCATCCGACTTTTTGAAGGCCGATATTGCATCCGGCCACTGACCGCTGCGGCAATGCGCTGCCCCCAGCGTGGTCCAGTACCGAGCTTCTCCAGCCGACTCGAACGTTGCCCGTTTTGCTAATTCCACCGGCCGAAGGACTGCAGACAGCTCGGTGTTGTTTTCGATCACCAATGCCCAGGCGACATCGTTGTGAGACTCAGCGGTATCGGGGTGGATTTCCAACACCGAACGCATCTCGGAAATGGCTTCATCGGTTCGGCCAATCCGAGCGAGGAACTTTCCAAAACTCAGTCGGATCACTGCCATCTGCGAACGGGGTTCGTCCGAAATTTTGAACCGATCGAGAATGGATTGCTGAAGGGACAGAGCCCTGAGAAATTCGGCTTCGGCCTCCGTTGTTCGTTCGGTTGCCTGATTGGAGGCCGCGAGCAGGCTGGCGAGAGCCAGATAACTCAGCGAGAGTTCCTGTGTAAAGCTCTGATTTGGGATTTCGGAACATACGTCCTCGCGTAATGTAATGGTTGTGCGCAGACAGGACTCGGCTTCTGGCAGTCGGTCAAGATGGCTCAGTGCGTAGCCAAGGTGGCAATGGCCGCGTGCCAATTCCTCTCGCATCGTACGAGTGATCAACGCGGCGGGGACGCGCTCCAGCAGCCGCAGAGCTTCCCGATGAGAAGACGCGGCTTCGCGTGGGCGGAAGCTCAAACGCTGCAACAGCCCCAGCGAATTCCAGGCAGATGCAAATTCATGGTTCATTGCGAAAGGCGGATGGCGAGGATTATTCCGGACTTGCTGCTCCGACTTCAGAGATTGCCGATATTGCTGCTCTGCCTCGAGAAGTCGTCCGGAACTCCAGAGGTAATAGCCGTAACCATGATGAACTGCGGCATAAATTCGAAACGCGTCGATGTCGTCTGGATTCTGTGCGAGTTCTGCGTCGGCCAGATCGACTGATTCCCGAAACCATTCCTCAGCCATTTCGCTGCGAACAGGATCGGTGCGGAGAATGTTTCCGATCTCCAGGAGCGCACCGGCCAAATCGATCCGAAGTTCCGAATTCGTCCGGAATTCCTCGGGACGCTGCCGCAGCAGGGCCAACGCCTTGCGTGCCGCAGATTCAGCCGGCTCTGTGCGACCAAGGAGGAGTTCGAGATTACAGACACGAATCTGGGCATGCATTCTGTCAATGCGCCGTTGCGGATCGTGCTGGCTGTCCGCGACGAACGTCCGGTAGAACTTCAACGCTCCTTCTATGAGTCGACGTTGCCCTTCGGCGATGTGGGACGGTGCATCCAGGTCCAAAGCCACACTCGACATTGTGTCGACGGCTCGAATCGCTTCTCGATAATTCGCGTCCGCACGCTGGCGTTCGGCGTCCGCGACATCGCGCTGCTGGATCGCGATGGATCGCTCGTGCGAAACCACCGCAGTGCTGATCGCCAGAGAAACACTTGCCAGCAAAGAGATCGCACCCACGGACCAAACAATTGATTCATGGCGGCGACACCATTTGCGGACCCGGTCGAACACAGTTGGTGGCTTCGCGTGAATCGGCTTGTGTTCAAGGAAGCGGCGCAGGTCGTCAGCCAGCTCACCGCTCGATCCGTAACGCCTTGTGACATCTTTTGACAGGGCCTTGTGAACAATGGTCTCCAGTTCCGCGGGCAGATCGCGGTTGATCTGCCGCAGGGGTCGCGGCTCGTCCTGAGCAATTTGACGCAGAAGTACCTGACGTTCATTACCGTTGAAAACCGGCTCCAGCGACAGCCACTCGTACAGTGTGGCTCCAAGTGCGTACACGTCGGTGCGATGATCGACGCCACATCGCTTTCCCAGCGCCTGTTCGGGACTCATGTAGCGCAGCGTGCCGAGCACATCACCGGGGGCGGTCAGCGTCACTCCTGCATCGATTCTGGCGAGTCCGAAATCGGTGATCCACAGTTTTCCGCGATTGTCCAGAATCAAATTCGACGGTTTGATGTCGCGATGCACGAC
>JAYTUF010000558.1:0-5680 GCA_043744755.1 Anatilimnocola sp. | reverse complement strand
CCGCCCTCACCGGCCACATGGTCTTCAGCACGCTGCACACCAACGATTCGCCCAGCACCATCACGCGCCTCAAGGACATGGGCGTGCCGACGTTTTTGATCACGGCCACCCTCGAAGCCATTCTCGCGCAGCGGCTCGTGCGGCGAATTTGCAGCCAGTGTCGCGAGGAGACGCCCGCTTCGGAAGAGTTGCTCGCGGAACTGGGAATGATGCCTGCCGACGTTGCGGACAAGCGGTTCTTCCGCGGCCGGGGTTGTGAGACTTGCAACAACACGGGCTACAAGGGTCGCGTGGGCCTGTTCGAGTTGATGATTGTGAACGATACGATCCGCGACATGGTGATGCAAAATGCTTCGGTCGATGATCTGCGCAAATGTGCCCAGAGTTTTGGCATGGTGACGCTGCGCGAATCGGGCATGAGTAAAGCCTATGAAGGCGTGACCACGCTCGAAGAAGTGGTTCGCGAGACGATTCAGGAAGCATAAGTTGTGTTTGGTGTTTGGTGTTTTGAGATTTGTGACTTAAGGGAAATTGGCGATGCCTACCTTTCAGTTTGAAGCGATGGATGCCACCGGTGCGGAAATCCGCGACGTGATCGAGGCGCCCTCAGAGGAAGAAGCCCAGGCCACGATCCGGCAGATGGGCTACTTCGTCACCAAGATCGCCGTCAAACGGCAGCAGTCCGGCCAGGCCCGCGGCCCCGGCGGCAAAAAGAAGCGCGGCCTGGCCTTCGGCGGCGCGAGCAGCCGGCAGCTTGCGATGTTCACCAAGCAGCTTTCGATTCTGCAAGATGCCGGTCTCCCGATTCTCCGCAGCCTCCGCATTCTCGAAATTCAACAAAAGCCCGGCAAACTCAAAAACGCGCTCATGGACGTCGGCGACGAAATTGAAGGTGGTTCCACCCTCTCCGAGGCGATGGCCAAGAGCCCCAGCGTCTTCAGCCGGCTGTTCATCAACATGATCAAAGCCGGTGAAGCGGGCGGTGCCCTGGAAGTGATTCTTCGCCGCTTGTCAGAATTCCTCGATCGGTCGGAATCGCTCAAAGCCAAGGTCAAGGGGGCGATGATCTATCCGGTGGTGGTCGTGCTGGTCGCGGTTTTGATCCTGGTCTTTATCATGATCAAGATCGTCCCCGTGTTTCAGAAGATGTTTGAAGAGTTCGGCCTTAAATTGCCGCTCGCCACCGAGATTCTTATCAATCTTTCCAAGTGGGTTGTCAAGGATGGTTGGTGGTCGATGCCGCTGATCCCCGTCATTCTTTGGCTGCTCATTAAAATCCTCCGCAAATTCAAACAAGGGCGGATGGGGTGGGACCTGTTCTGGCTCAAGCTGCCGATCATTGGCATGTTGACCGAGAAGAACATCATGGCCCGCACCTCCCGAACGTTGGGCACGCTGGTGGCCAGCGGTGTGCCGATTTTGGAAGCGCTCACCATCACTCGCGAGACAGCCGGCAATGCGATGTTCGAACGGATGTTCGGCAAAGTGACCGACGCGATCCGCGAAGGCGAAACCATCGCCAAGCCCATGGGCGCCAACGCCCGGCCCGGTTTTCATCCCGTCGCCGCGGCCCTCTGGTTCTTCCTGGGCGCTTTGATGCCCCTGATGATCATGTGTTTGCCCAAGGTGGCCGAGAAGGCCGGCGTCATGAACTTCCTCAGCTTCGCGGGCGCTGCCGGCATTTGCGGCCTGGCCTATTACATGCTGAACATGAACGCCCGCGTGGTGGATGAACTGGTGGTCAACATGGTGGACGTCGGCGAAGAAACCGGCGAACTCGATACCATGCTCTACAAAGTGGCCGACGTGTTCGACGAAGAAGTCAGCACCCTCACCGATGGTTTGATGAAGCTTATCGAACCCTTATTGATCGTGTTCCTGGGGGTCGCGGTCGGCTTCATCGTCGTCTCGCTCTTCCTCCCGCTCATTTCGCTCATCCAAGGTTTGACTTAATAAACAACCCGTGGGGCAAGTTTCCAACTTGCCACTGCTACTAATAATTTTCCAACTTATCGCCGGTGTCACCAGGAGTCAGTCATGTTCACCCCTCGGCCGAATGCGAAACGAGCCTTCACGCTCGTCGAAATGCTGGTCGTCCTCGCCATCATCGGCCTGCTCATGGCACTCCTGCTGCCGGCCGTCAATGCCGCCGTCAACAGCGCCCGCCGCACGGCGATTGCGCTGGAGATTAAGCAACTGGACGACGCCTTCGAAACGTATAAGCAGCAACGGGGTGAATACCCGCCCAGCTTTGGCGAAAACTATGCGGGAATGGCGCGTTACTCAAGTGTTGTCGAACGTCACTTGCAGCGCTGCTATCCGAAGTTCCTTGATAACCCAATGGTTACAAATGACAATAAGGACAATTTTTACAACAATATCGCTCCCAGAATTGACCAGGCGGAAGCGCTCGTTCTTTGGCTGCGAAGTATGAGTTCCAGCGTTGCCGACCCGTTCCAAGCTCTCCCTGTTTTTCCACCTTCATATCCAATCCCCGCCAATTTTGCGACACGTAACAGCTACTACGAATTTGATGACAAGCGACTCATCGACGACGACAATGATGGTTTTCCGACCTATCGAGCAAAGTATTGCCGCGATACGGACTACATCTATATGGAGAATCGCAATTATCTCACCTACTTAGCGCAGAATGCTTATGCTCGGTCCGGAACCGGGACTCAACGGACAGTACCATATGCCGCCAGTGCGACCACTGGGGTTAATCCCACCAAGTTCCAGATCATTAGTGCTGGGTTGGATGGTGACTTCGGGAACCTGCCAGGGCTTAATGGAATGACTTATAAGCCCAAGCTGTTTCCCACCGGCGCAGTGACGATGATAAATGACGGGTACGGGCAGGCGGAACTCGATAACATCACCAACTTCAGTGGCGGTAAGACGCTCGGTGACTCGCGCCCGCAGTAGTTATTGGTGAAGCGTTTGCCGCTTGTTCAATGATTCCGATTCAGGATTTGCAGTATGTCATATCAATCACAAAACAATCGTCAACTCGGCTTCACCGTCGTCGAACTCCTGATCGTGATGATGATCCTCGGCCTGATGGTGGCCATGTCGATGAGCGCCCTCAACGCCGCCGTCGCCCAGGCTCGCATCAGCAGAACGAAGGTGGTGATTGCCAAGCTCGATCAACTGATCATGGACCGCTGGGAAGGTTTTCGAACGAGGCCGGTGCCTATTCGGGCGACGGCGGGCGCGAACGTACGAACATCGACCACGGGTCGCCTCAATGCGCTGCGAGAAATCATGCGGTTGGAATTGCCGTGTTCGAAAGAGGACGTGACGACGAATCCAACTTATGTTACGCGAACATCCCTCAGCCGAGGTTATTTCCGTAAAGCTCCCACGGCATCCTGGACCGACACCTGGGAAGAAGCTGAGTGCCTCTACTTAATCATTGCCTCCATGCGTGATAACGACAAATCGGCCTTGGATTTTTTCACCGTCGATGAGATTGGCGATATTGATGGCGACGGCATTCCTGAAATTCACGATGCCTGGGGCCAGCCCATTATGTTTCTTCGCGCGGCGCCCGGCTATCGGTTGGACGCCACGGTGCCGGCCCTCTCCATGCAAAACAGCAACACGCCCGACGGGTTCGATCTGCTCAAAGCCGACTCACGGTGGGCGGATACGGATCAGACCAACAATCCTTTCGATCTTAAACCGCTCATCTATTCTTTTGGTCCAGACAAGAATACGGTGGGCATCCAACTCCCCGACTTTTCGACGGCCGCCGCTCTGGCCACGATTAACGATCCCTATCGATTGAACCCCAGCGGCTTCCAAACCGGGCTCATCCTGAGCACCGCCGAAGTCGGTGACAACATCACCAACCATTATCAGGAGGCCGAGTGATGCCTATGCACCGTCCTCAATCCAGGGCAATTCATCAATACTCCGCGGGCTATACGCTTATCGAGCTGTTGATTGTGATCATGATCGCCGTCTTGCTGATGGTCATCACGCTGCCCGTCGCGAAAAAGGTGATGGAAGACGCCCGGCCACGGGAAGCTTCGCGGATTCTCAATACGACTTTTGCGACATCCAAATCTCGCGCCGCTCAAACGGGCAGGCTCGCGGGGGTTGAGTTCATCCTGCAGCGAATGAACGACCCGATGGCCACGCAAGGGGCCTATCAATGCACGCAAATGTATATGTGTGAAGTGCCGGCTTTGTATGCGGGGGATACCACGACGGCGGTGGCGACGGTTCAACAAGACACCGGCATGAGCGGTTGGTATGACTTGGAGTTTCGCGACGAATTTCCGGCCGATACGGTCCCGGATACAACCCCCACTACGACACACTGGCTTACCGATCAATTGCCTTTGCAGCCTGGCACGTCCGCTATGCCCGGCTCGGAAGACTATTTTCATATCCGTTTCGCTCATCGCGGTCCCTGGTATTCCGCCCAGCGGAAAACGATGGGAAAGTTTAGCGTCCAATTGGGCGGGTTCTTCCCGGCGGGGGCGATGAGCAGCACTTCGGCCAGCATCAATCGCTATACCACCTTTCAAATCCGCCGCCCCCCGGTTCGCGTTGGCAACCCGGTGGAACTACCCAAGTCCACCGCCATCGACATGACCTATAGCGGCAGCGGACAGCAGTTGGCTGAGTTCGGTTCTGCCATTGCTCTACGGCTGATGTTCACGCCGGCTGGCAATATCGATTCGCTCACCATGGCCGTCCCGAATATGCAGCCAGGCATGAGTCCCACGATAACCAGTGGCGCTCCCCCGGGAACCATTCACTTCCTCGTCGGCCTGACGACCAAAGTCAATACTCCACAAGAAGGCATGGGGGCGTGGAACATCAATGATGTCACGAAATCGAATTTAGCTGACGGCAATTCGCTCTGGGTTTCAATCGGCCGCTCGACGGGCGTTGTCACCACAAACGAAAACGCACCTGATGCCACCCTCATTGCCGATCCCACCAACGCCATGCAACGGGCCAATTACTTACGCGGCTGCCGTCAATATGCGACCGCTCGTGAACAAAAGGGGGGTCGCTAAATGGCGAGTTGGAATTGTCATCGTCACCGCCGCGGCGTGAGCATTCTCGAAGTGCTGTTCGCGATCCTCATTACCAGCATTGGCTTGATGGGCGCGATCGCGGTCTTCCCCGCGGCCATCATGCAGGCCAAGCGCGGTCAGCAGGCCGATAGCGCCGCCGTCGCCGGCCTCCGCTGCATCCACGACTTCGACGCCCAGGGCATGCGCCGGCCGGATCGCTGGCTTTTGCCATCGGCTACTGCTCCGCCGGGCTGGCCGGGTGGCAATCCTGTCCCGCCCACGATGCGGTCGATCGACGGCCAATGGGCTTATTGTATCGATCCGCGATTTGTCGCCGCCAATCGTTCGCCTGCCACCGCGACTGTTTCAACCGACGCCAATACCAACTACTTCCCCTATGCGGCAACCGCGAGCCCGATGCTTCGTGTAACGCTGAATAACGGCGGTGTAGGCTCTACAATTCCCATGTCGGACTTGCTTGCAGAACTAAACTTCCGCATTGAAGACGACATCGCCTACGATCGCTTCAATGACAAAATCGCGAACACCGATGAAAACCTGCACGCCGCATCCCTCTTTGTCCGCAATGGCACAACGGCCCTCAAGCGCGAATCTCATGGGCACATGTCGTGGATGGCCAC
>JAYTUF010000557.1:0-5684 GCA_043744755.1 Anatilimnocola sp. | reverse complement strand
TTGGTTGACCAATCCGAGCCAGTTGCCGGGCGATGGACTGGCAGGCAATTTTCGTCGTGGGCTGGTCATCATGTGCGAGGGTCAATGCGGCAGCGACGGCCGGCGGCTGACCACCGGAAGTTTCCGCGCGAGCAATTTCGAGCAACAAAGTGGCCAGACCGGGGTCGTAAGCCCGCGGCTTGAGGTCGGGATTGTTGGCATAACTCCAAGGCAAGCGATCGGGACCTTTGGGGAATGGCCCGCTGATCACTTCGCAGCCGGGCACGGCTTGATCAGCGAGCAAGCCTTGCTTCAAGATTGATTCGCGGTCGAGGGCATATAGCAGCGCTCGGCGGAACGTGCGGTTGGCGGTCAGCGGCCGGCTACCATTGGGAATTAAAAGATGCACGGTGGGGATCGCATAGGGGAGCACGCGCACTTCATTCAGCGCTCGAACGCGGGTGAGTTCCCAGTGCGGAACCCGATCGAGCACATTGATCTGTCCCCGGCGGAGGGCGGCGACGGCCAGTGTGGCATCGGCGAATTTCCGTTCGTGGACGAGCTGCGGCGCGGTCGGCGCCGCCGTCACTTCGGCGCGGCGACGGAGCGTGAGGCGATCCGGAGTGGCTGGCTCCGCAACGAACTGACCCCAGGGGGGCGGGGTTGATTCGTTGCCAGCCGCCGCTGCAGCGTCTTGCAGGCTGATCTGCAGCCAGGCAGGGGGACGAAGCTGCGGCTGCTGAAATTCGAACAACACATCGGTTAGACCGCGCGCTCGAATGCCGGTGATGGCCAGCGCCGCATCGCCGCTGGGCTTGATGCGGCGGGCTTGATCGGCGGCCGTGCCACCCGCGGGAGACGACAGGCGGAGGATGAACTGCCGCGCGTCCGCCATTGGCACCAGCTTGCCATACGGCGAGCGATAGACGGGCCCCTTCTCGCTATCCACCAGTTCCACCAGCGGGGTAGCGAGCAGACGGTTCAAGCGGCGGACGTTCCAATCACTCAGAGCTTGAGTGGACGCAGGTGACCCTGCGGCAACGGCTGCCGGCGAACCAATGACGCCGACCGTCACCGCGGGATAGCTGGCATGAATCTGCTGCGAGAGAGCGCTGCCCCCTTCGACCGCGGGCCAGACTTCGAGCGCTTGCTGGCAGAGTGAGTTCGCTGCGCTCCATTTCTCGGCGCCCGCCGCTGCCTGGGCCTGCGTGACGAGTTGCTTGGCTTCGTCCTGCAACTGTGTATGAAAAGGCGCGATGGCGGCGGGACCTGTTTCCGGAAAGCGTTTGGCGAAGGTGGTGAGCAGGCCCCGAGCGCCGCGATAGTTCTTGGCTGCCAGGCGGGCCTTCACCAACTCAACGGTCGTCCGTTCATAGGCAGTGGCCAGCCCTGTCCGTTTCGGATTTCGGCGCTGCAGTTCGACCAGCAGCGCGAGCGTTTCATCATGCCGGCCCGCGCGAAAGCTGCCGCCGATTTGCAACCACAGATAGTTCTCGATCGCTTCGTTCAAGCGGGGAAGCTGCGGGTGCTTTTGTTCGAGGAAACGGAACGACGCTTGGGCTTCGTCAAACTTTCCCGCGAGCGCTTGCTGCTCCGCTTCGACCAACACGCGGTCTTCAAACAGTTTCACATCGACAATGCTCGCCCAGGCGAGCGCGAACTTCTCGCCCGGTCGCTCAAGCAATTCCACTTCCAAATCTCCCTTGCGATTGAGCAGCGCGGGGAGCTTCCGTTCCGGCAGGTCGAGCGGTTTGACCTTGAGCAACGCATTGCCGTTGGTGTCGTCGAGCTTGATCTCGTCGAACGGCGCCTGCAGATAGAGCGGCTCCGCTGCCGAGGCGTTGCTGGCCGCGTAACTGACGATCGACAGAAAAACGAACGCGAGGATTGTTTTCATGGCCGAGCCTTTTCGGTGGGGATGGCCACTTGAATTACCTGCCCGCTGCTGGTCGGGAGCCACAGCGTGTTGCCGCTGACGAGCGGATTTCCTGGCAAAGATTGCTGAAGATCGACGCTGCCGACCAGATCCCCCGTTGCCAGGCTGCGGACTTCGATCAGGCCGCTGCTGCTCGTCAGAATGACGTTGTTCTTCTGGATCACGGGCGATCCCGCGAGCCGGCCTGCGGGAAGCGGATGCTGCCATTGTTTCTCTCCGGCCGCGTTGAAGCTCACCAGCAGGTCGCGATCGGTGGCAACGAGTAAGCCATCGCCGGCCGGATGGGGGCCCCAACTCACGCGCCCCTGCTCGGCTGCGACCAGCGGGTTGGGGAAATTCGCGGCTGGGGAACTATCCGCGGCTTGTTCCGCCCAATGGGGCTTCGGCTGATCCTGATAATTGATTCGCACAATGGCCTGCGAGCAAACCAGCGCTGCTTTGCCGTCAGTTCCCAAGGCAATCACCCTCACCGGCTCACTCGCGGACGCGACGCTTCCCGGCAAGACGAAGGGCGCTGCGGTCACCTCTCCCGTTTCGATGCTGAGACATTGAACCGAGCCATCGGTCAGCGGCACGAGGAGGTTCTGACCACTCACCGCGGGCAGTCCCGCGAGTTGGCCCGGCAGTTTGAGTTTGCGAACCGCCTGGGTTTGAGCGTGAACGAAGAGCAGTTCACGCGAACCGAATGGCGGCACGAGGAGACGATCGTCGCCAGTCGCGAGTACGCCTGTGATGGGCAGCGCTTTTAGATTCTGAATCGCATTTTGCGTGAGCAGAGTTTTGAACTCTGCTTTCAAATCCACCGTGGCTTCATCCGCGCCGAGCAAGCGGGCCACTGCGGTCGCGGGAATCGCAAGGGGACGCGAACCTTCCTGGCTATCGGCAATCAACGTCAACGGCAACTGCAAAGCCGTTTGCCAGAGCGGCTGACCATCGGCAATATTCACGGCCGCGGCGTACAGTGCGTCTTGATCGGCGACGTAGCGCACGCTAACGAGCATTTGATCATGAGTTTGGCCCGCGGCATCAAACAAGTCAGCGGGAAACGCCGACCAGACCGGCTGCAATTTGCCCGCCGCGTCAAACTTCAATTGCGCTAGTCCGCGATCGGCGACAAGCAGGCCCCCTTCGCTCGGTTGCACATACCGCAGCACGGATGCACCCGCGGGCGCCGCCAGCGTCTGCACTAGTTTGAACGGATCACTGCCATCGGAGCTGAGTTCCAGAACATGAATCTTGCCTTGTGCCGTGGAGGCAATGAGCCGTTGACCGGCGACCAGCAAGGGCGCGGCGAGCAGACCTTCGAGACGCTGGCTCTTCACGTCCATTTTGGCTGCGTCCAACGAAAAGCGTTGCAATTCCGTTTGGTCGCCGCGCTGCGAGGCAAAGACAAATTGCTGCTGAAACACCACCGGCGGCAATGTCACCGCGCCCCCTTCGTGCCCCAGATACTTCACCGTTTCGCACTTGAGATCGGCGGCATTGAGTACATAGAGCAGGCTCTCATCCGCCAGTTGCAGCAGTTGCTTGCCATCGGCTGATGCGCTGGGAGCGACCAGCAACAACTGCGGCAGTTCAGCCACAGCCTGCAGTTCACCCGAACCGGCGTCGAAGCATTGCAGCTTGCCTGGTTGCAGCGCGAGATAGACCTTGCCGTCCAGTAGCAGCGGTGAACCAATGGCCGGCTGAGCTAGTGGCTGACGCCAGATTAAGCTACCGTTCGTGGCGCTCACGCTGAGCAATTCGTTGCGTCGCCGGTCGATCAGCAAGGCACTGCTGCCACCGGTTGCCATGAGCGGTCGATCAGCGGCGGCGCAGCCCAGATCGCGGCTCCAGCGGGGCTGACCACTCGCGGCATCCAGCGCATGCACTGCGCCGGCGGCCATCACCAGGGCGAGTTGCTCACCGGCGGGCGGTGGATTCTCATTCAAGCGCGCATTGAGCAGTTGCCAAGAGACGCTCGCCAGAATCGGCGTCTTGACTGGATCTTTTTCAGCGGCGCGGCGCTCAGCCGTCGTCTTCACGCATTTGGCAGCGGCCACTGCATAGGCTGGACCCAGTTCGTTCCACATTGGATCGATGGCCAGTTCAGGATAGCGGGCGAGCAGCCGATTACGTTCCTTCAGTACCGGCGACAAATCGCCGTTAATCGCGGTGAGCGATTGCGACATCGTGGCCTTGAATTGATCGCGAACGGTATTGCGCTGCTGCTCGCGCTGGAGCAGTTTCAGGCTCTCCTCAATTTCCGCGAGCTGTTGCCAAGGGCGCATGGTGCTGGGAAGCAGGCGGGCATCGTTGCAGAGGCCGAGCGCGGTCTGGGCCTGGTTGAGACGAGTCGGCAACTGGTCGGCCGACTTTTCTTCTTTGGCCATGGTCGCCAGCGCTGCGGTCATCTTAATCAGCAGCGGCGCGAGTTCGGCATGGATCTGCGCGAGCTCGGCTTCCCCCGCAATTTGATTGGTCACGTTAGTCACGCTGGGCAGCAGCCGTTCCCAGTCGGGCGGGGACGAATTCGCCAAGTGAATCATTGCCAGGCCGCGATGCACCTTGACGAGCGATGCCTGCTCGTGCCGCGGATGAAGTCGCAGCAGCAAATCGTATTTTTCAATGGCCGCTGGATATTGCTTCTCTTGAAAGGCTTGCTCCGCCGCTTGAAACTCCAACTGACCCGTCCCCCGTGGCCAGAAGAACACAGCCAGTCCCACGATGACCACGAGCAAGGCTGTACCGCCAATGCCCAGACCGACCCACAGCGTGGTGCGACTTTCGCCGGCTGCTGCCGATACCGTTGCTCCAGGTAATGACCGCTGCTGAGTGGGGGCAGAGGTCTGCGCGGCTAGCGCACCCAAATCGGCCGGGCCTCCCAAGGGGCCTCCCAAGGGATCGCCTAAAGGATCGACATTAGAACTCGTTCCGAGCGGTCCCCCCAGTGGATCAGGTGACCCCACCGGCATGAGCGCGTCGAGGCTGCCGATCGTGGAAAGATCTTCCAGTGGATCGAGGCCGAGGGAGCCCAGGTCATCCAGCGGCAATAGATCATCCAAGGTTTCCACGACCGGCACTGGGGCCGGCTTCGGCTTCGGTGCAGGAGGCGCGGGAGCCTTCGCGGCGGGAGCCTTTTGAATTGTTGACTTCGCGGCCGGCGTTGGCGCTGCAGCAACGGCAGTCGGTAACTCCGGCAATTCATCCAGCGGCGCGAGGCCCACTTCGAGGGCCGCCGGTTTCGTCACCGCACCTTTGCTGGAGCCTTTGGAAACGTGCGAAGTGGAAGGCGCCAATCCCGGCGAGGACAAACCTGGAGATGATAAACCTGGAGATGATAAGCCCGGAGAAGATAAGCCCGGTGAAGACAATCCCGATGAGTGAACTGAAGAAGAAGATGAAAGGGCGGACAATCCGGGTTCGGGCGCCAGGCCGATGTCATCCAAAATCGAACTGTTACTGGTGGAACTTGCGGGCGGCGTTGTCTTCGCGGGTTTCGCTGCGGCCGGCTTTTGAATCGCGGAAGGGCTCGCTGGCTTTGTGATCTGCGACGCGCTCGCGCCTTGAATGGTGGATGGACTGGCGGCCGGGGCAGGCTTCTTCGTGATCTGCGATGCTCCCGGCGGATCGAGCAGCCGTTGAGCTTGCCCGGCGGTGAGATGTCCCTTGTCAACGAGCAACTTGGCAATCGCGGCCGGCGTAATCGGCTCTTTGGCGGCAGCAACCTGGCGGCGCAAGCTGGCGACGATCTCGGCGGGAGCCAGATCGGCTTGCTCTAACTTCGACA
>JAYTUF010000556.1:0-5711 GCA_043744755.1 Anatilimnocola sp. | reverse complement strand
GATGATTGTGTTGGTCTGGTAACCAGCAATCTCCACGAGGGCCTTTTTCGCGCCAAGATCAATTCACTACGCTGATAGACGATCCCCTAAAGTGCAGTAACTACGGCCACCATAATCATTACCACGGGTCCTATCAAAGCTACTATCGCCCCAATTACTTCCCGGCATACGGATACGGAAATGGTTACGGCTATGGGAACGTCTATGGAAATGGTTACGGCTATCGACCCCAGCCGTATTACTACCCCCAGAACGGCGTGTACCTGCAGGGCCAGAATTTCGGCCTGCGAGTTGGTTTCTAAGGCATTCGGAATTCAGGGGTCGAATGCTGCCAAGAAATGAAAAAGTCCGGGCCCTTCGCTTTTGGCGAAGGGCACCGGACCGTCGTCCCCCCCGGGATTATCCTTGAGCAACCTGTGCAGTCGCTTCTTTAACTTGTCCAAACCGGTTGACTCGGCGGTAGTTACCATGCCTTCCGGTGATACTTAGGAAATCGGTTAGAGAGGCCTTGCGACTTTGGCAAACTTTGCCGGTTTGCTGGGCAAGACTCTTTTTCTACCTCCGGCTCGACTGTGCTCTTTCCCAGTCGCTCTTGGCCGTCACTTGCAAATCTTGTATTTGCTTCCTCGTAACTCGGCGCGAACTGCCGCCTGCCAGCCTGGCTAGCAGAAAAGCGTTCGCGAATAGGCACTGTGAGAAAGGAAGCTTCCGTGACACAACCACCCAACAAACAGAATGCTCTCTGGTCCTTGATCAGCGGCGTCGGTTGGCCGCTGATGCTCGGCTTGGGCGTGACGGTCATTTTCTACGCGCTGCTGTTCCGCGGGCCGCTGCACTATCCGCTGATGATTCGGTACTTCGCGGGTCACCCGATCAATATGATCGAGACCGCGTTATTCTTCATCGGGCTGGTGGCGCTCATCAACAAGATGCTGGACGTAATACAGCAGCAAACTTCGCTGAGCTCGGTTAGCTTGGGAGACTACCAAGGAACCCAACCGACCAGCAAAGCGCCGGAACTGCTCGATGCGCTGGCAGGGCTGCCGAAGCGATTGCAAGAAACTTATCTCGGCCGCCGGTTGACAGACGCCCTCGAAGCCATTGATCGCAACGGCTCGGCCGACAAGCTCGAAGAAGAACTGAAATACCTGTCCGATATGGACGGTGGCCGCCAGCAGGAAAGTTATTCGCTGGTCGGGATCATCATCTGGGCCACGCCGATGCTCGGGTTTCTCGGTACCGTCGTCGGCATCACAGACGCCCTCGGCGATCTCGGTCGGAGCCTCGGCGCCGATTCTCCCGAAGGCGGCAACGCGCTACAGGGCGCCATGCAAGGGCTCCTCGCCGGCTTGTATGTCGCGTTCGACACGACGGCGATTGCCCTTTGCTTCTCGATCGTGCTGATGTTCATCAAATACGGCATCGACCGGGTCGAAATGGAATTACTCGGCCAGGTCGATAAGCGGGCCGCGCACGAGCTGATCGGCCGGTTCGAAATGGTCGGCGCTTCCAGCGATCCACAACTCCAATCGATCCACCGCATGACGCAACTGGTCGTCGCCGGCACCGAGCAATTGGTGGTGCGACAGGCTGAATTGTGGCAACAAACGATTCACTCCGCGCATGGCCATTGGGATCGCTTGCAGCAATCCAGCGGCGAGCAATTGCAATCCGCCCTCACGGCTTCGCTCACCGAATCGTTGGAAAAACATGCGACGAGTCTCGCCCGCGTGGAACAAGCGTCCGCCGAACAAATGCTCAAACGCTGGGAACAGTGGCAGGCTTCCTTGCATGAAAATGCGAAGCTGCTGCACGCCCAGCAACAAGAAATGGGCCGCCAGGGAGAGTTGATGACCCAGGCCATCCGCGCGGCCGGGGATGTGGTGCAACTCGAACGGGCGCTCAACAACAATCTGTCGGCTCTCGCCGGCGCGAAAAACTTTGAAGAGACCGTGATGAGCCTGGCCGCGGCCATTCATCTGCTCAACAATCGTTTGGGCCGGGCGGATAGTCCGCACATCGAACTGACCTCGCAAGGCAGGAGTCGCGCGGCATGAGCAAGAAGGTTCGCCGGCAAGCCATCGGCGTCGCCCTCTTCCCGTTCCTTGCCGTATTGATCTGCACGATGGGGGCGCTAATCGTGCTACTTGTGTTGCTTGTGCAACAAGCCAGCCTCGATGCGCAAGAGGTCGTGAAGGAGCGTGCGCGCAGTCGCGAGGCCGCCGTCGATCCACTGGCCGCCGAACGGAAGGTAGCCAAGGAAAAAGTTGAAGACGAACAATGGCGCCAAGGAATCCTCGAAGGCCAGCGCACCTCGCGGGCGGAAGAACTCGCCAACGCTCGTCTGCGAGTGTCGCACCTGGCCGATCACATCAGTCGGTTGCAGGACCAGGCTCGCACGCTGATGGCCCGGGCGCAGGAAATCGATCGGGGCCAGGCAGCGACGTCGTCCGATCTGACCGCGGAACAAACCGAGCTCGCGAAGATGCAGGCCGAGATCACTCGCCGCAAGATGGAACTCGATGCCAAGAAGAAGGAACTTGCCGCGAAGGATCGATCGTACGCCCTCATTCCCTACGATGGTCCCAACGGCACGAAGCGGCGGCCCATCTATATCGAATGCGCGCGGCGGGGCGTGATCTTGCAGCCCGAAGGGTTGATCCTCGGTCCGGAAGATTTCAGTGGACCACTCAACCCCGGCAATCCGCTTGATGCAGCGCTGCGGGCGATTCGTGAAACATGGAAACGGTCAGGCGAACCGGGCGAGCCTTATCCGCTGCTGGTCGTGCGGCCGGATGGGATCGTCGCCTATCAAGCGGCTCGGCAAGCGCTCCGCGGCTGGGATGATGAGTTCGGTTATGAACTGGTCGATGACGAAAAGAAGCTCGACTTCGGCGGCCCCAATCCAGCGATGCAACGGATGCTCGAGCAAATCGTCGGCAGCGCTCGTGAGCGGCAGGTAATGCTCGCGGCGGCGATGCCCCGGAAGTTTCAAGGCGAAGACACGCTCACGTCCTTCGCACCCGAGGATCAGCCGGAGTTGCAAGAAGCCATCGTGGCGGCTCGCGGATCCGGTGGGCTCGGCAACGGCAACGGAGAGTTCGCCGGTGGTGGCGGAGTGGCGGGAAATGGTGGATACAACGCGGGCGGCAACTCGCCGGGGATTGGCACGCAGCGGCAGGGCGGACAATATGCCGGAGGACCAGGTTCTGGCGGCAACTCGCCGGGCCCGAATGCACAATACGCCGCAGCCAACAATAGCGTGAAAGCCAGCAGGGCAGGGCAGGGGAGTGGCACGGCAACTGGCAACTCCGCACAGGGAAGTCCCGCGCCAGGCAACACTGGCGCGAGTGGTCAAGCGGGAACGGGTCAAGCGGGAACGGGTCAAGCGGGATCTGGCCAACCAGGTTCCGGTCAGCCTGGCTCGGGACAACCCGGTTCTGGACAACAAGCCAGACTTGGTAGCTCGCCTGGCAGCTCGAATGTCTCCTCCGGTCAACCGGCCGGGGCAGGGCAGGGGAGTCCGTCCAGTGGGCAACAAAGTTCGCAAGCTGGTTCGTCCGGCGGTTCCGCCAGCAGTGGTGCGGCCAGCGGACAAAAAAGTGCGCAAACGAAAACCAGCAGCGGTAGCGGAAAAGGAAATAGCAACTGGGGCTTGCCCGGCGCGCAAGGACGTACCACTGCAGTCACGAGGCCGATTCGCGTGGTTTGCCTGCCGGACAAGTTAGTCGTTGTGCCGGAGCGCGGGGACGATCGAGCCGCCAGCATCATTGCCGTCTCGCCCGAAATGCAACCAGCCGAAGTCGATGCCTTCGTCGTCGCGGTGCAGAAGCATCTCAATGCCTGGGGGCCGGCGATGACCAATGGATATTGGAAGCCCGTGCTGCAAGTGGAAGTGACGCGGGCCGGCGAGCCGCAGTTTGAAACGCTGCAGATGCTCCTCCGCGGAAGTGGCTTCGAGCTGCAAAGGAAAAAACCGTGAGACGTCGCGCCGAGCAAGTCGAAGCGCCGGGCCAGGATTCCTTCCTGGACGTCGTCGCCAATCTCGTGGGGATTCTGATTATCCTGGTGATGATCGTCGCCTCGCAGGCCAAGCGGGGCTTCATCGCCCGCGATCTCGACGCCGATATTCCCGCCGCCGCGCTCGAGCCGCTGCCCGATGTCGCCGCGGCGATGGCGGCGGCCAATGATGTCGAGCAAGGGATCGTCGAAATCAATCGCAACCTGGCGGCCCAGAATCAAGAACTGGCGATGAAAGCCCAGGAGCGTGCGCAGCTGCAACTGCTGGTGACGGTGGCCGAGCAATCGTTTGCCAAACATCGCGAGAAACTGACTTCGGCTGACAAGCTGCGGTTCGACCTGCAGTCGCAACTGACGCAATCGACGAAGGAACTGCAACAACTCGATTTGGAACGAATGACGCTCGACCAGGCGCGGTCCGCCAAAGTCATTCCGCATCTCCCCACGCCGATGGCCAAGACCGTCTTTGGCACCGAACTGCATTTCCGTTTGCTCGGCGGCAAGGTGGCGTATCTGCCGTGGGACGAAATGCTCGAAGTCCTCAAAGCCGATCTTCCCAAACAGGCCCAGAAATTGTCCGATACGCCGCGGGCGGAGTTTTCGCTCCCGATCATGGCCGGCTTCAGCGGCCGGTACATCCTGCGGCGGTTCGACGTCGATGTGCAAACCCGCATCGCGGTCGCAAGGCAATCCCGCATCGGCTTGGAACGATTTTTCTTCGTGCAAGTCGATGATCCCTTGGGCGAAACCCTCGACCAGGCCCTCCGCCCCGGTTCCCAATTCCGCGGCCGCCTGGCAGCGCCCAGCGCGAAGGGCGCCACCGTCACGCTCTGGGTCTATCCCGACAGCTTCGAAGAATTCCGCACCGTCAAACAAGAACTCTTCCGCCTCGGCTTCCTCACCGCCGGCCGCCCCCTCCCCGCCGGCCACCCCATCGGCGGCTCGCCGGATGGGTCTAGATCGACTGCAGAGTAGCGGGAAGTTTGGAGTTTTGAGTTCTGAGTTTTGAGACAGGAAGGCGTTGAGTTTTGGACTCCAAGGCCAGGGTGAACAGGGGCTGCAATGATTAGTTTGCGGCTTGGCCTGTTTGCGATTTGGTTTACGAAAACACATGATACTAAACGACTTACGGAGTTCTTGATTGTCGCGTCGAACAGCCAAAGTCCCCTGTTCACCCACCACCTGTGAACAGGCCCCAATCAGGGGGGTGGTTGGTTCGACGGTGATCGGGCGAACAGCCACCATCCCCATCTGACCCCATTCAAAACGCCGTTCGCTCAGCGACAATTGGACTTGTGTTTTCACGGTCGTTCTCCGGGAAGGATGAAAAATATCTTCCTCTATCAAACCATGAGCTTGGACACGTTTGGTCCCGTGCGAGAGAAAAAAGTAACCGTTCACGCTCGCACACAGCTCGCGATTTTCCCGTCCTCAGCCGCGGCAGCGGCGCTAGAAGCTTAGCCCACGGCGCGAGCCGCGGGAAAGCGACCAAATCAAGCTCAAAAGCCCCGGTAGGGGCGCCGGAACTCGGGTGGCGAAATGACGTCTTCGAATCTACCGCCCCTACCGGGGCTAGGTCGATTCTTGCGCCACGTCGACCCACGGCTTGCGCCGTGGGCTGTTGCGCCTGTGAAGGCGATTGAATGGTCGGGTGAAAGTCCCGATCGGGAGTGACGTTACCCTCCCGTAGT
>JAYTUF010000555.1:0-5729 GCA_043744755.1 Anatilimnocola sp. | reverse complement strand
ATTACCGCGTGCGGCTCGGCTTCCGAGATCCCAGCAGCGATAAGTACGTCGGCAGCGAACAGGTTTGGAACCGCGCACAGAACGCGCTCGAAGATGTTTGCACGCGCTTAGGCATTGCCTACACCGCCGAGCCGGGCGAAGCGGCCTTTTATGGTCCCAAGGCTGACTTTGTGGTGACAGATTGCATCGGCCGCGAATGGCAACTCGGGACGGTGCAACTCGATTACAACCTGCCCGCGCGGTTCGGTCTGGAGTTCACCGCCTCGGACAACAAAGCCCATCAACCCGTGATGATCCATCGCGCGCCGCTGGGCTCGATGGAGCGTTTCATTGGCGTGCTGATCGAGCATTTCGCCGGCGCGTTTCCGCTCTGGCTCGCGCCGGAACAAGTCCGCGTGATCACCGTCAGCGAGAAGAGCGAAGAATATGGCCGAGGGATCGAACAACAGTTGCGAATGAAGGGCCTGCGCGTGACCGGGGATTTCCGACCCGAGAAACTAGGCGCGAAGATTCGCGATGGGCAGCTCGAACTGATTCCCTATATGCTGGTCGTTGGCCCCCGCGATGCCGAGCAAGGAACCGTCTCCCTGCGCGACCGGCTCGAAGGAGACCTTGGCGCCATGTCCTTTGCCGACGCCCTCACCCGGCTGCAAAAAGAAATCGCGGAACGCCGGGTGCGGAAGACATTTAGCGGGAGTGCGGGGTTGGTGGAGAAGGCGAAGACGAATGAATACTGAGGGGGAAGAGTTTTGAGTTCTAAGTTTTGAGTTTTGAGACAGGACGAGGCAATCTAATTTCCTCTTGTCTCTAAACTCAGAACTCAAAACTCAAAACTTCTTCCTCACGCCAGCGCTCCCCACGGCATCGTCTGCGGCCGCCCATAATGCTCGCCCTGGGCCAGTTGACAGCCTAGTTCGCGGCACGATTGGGCTTCGTTTTCGCTGTGAACTCCCGTCGCGATGATTTGCGTATTGGCGGCGAGCGCCGCTTCGACAAGGGCTTTGATCTGCTGTTGCCGCTGCGTGCTGCGATCAACGCCGCGGACGAGCGAGGGAGCAAGTTGAAGATAGTCGGGCGCGAATTGTTCGTGAGCTCGCACTTGGTTCTGCCCGCTACTGAAGCCTGAGTAACAGATGCCCACATTCAGGTCCCGCAAGCGACCGAGAAAGTCGCGGAAGAACGGAATATCAACGACCGCCGAGTGCGGAATCTCCGCAATCAGTCGTTTGCCGGTCAACCGCCGTTGCAAAACGGCGAGCGCTGCGGGCAAGTCATCAGCTCCGACCTCGGCGGGCTGCAGACTGACCAGCAGCAATGTTCCGCCACCAGCAACTGCCTGTTCGGTTGCTAACTGCCGATGAAGTTGATGCCACCGTTCGGTCAGCCGGCAGTCAACGGTTTGCAGCAGGCGCTCCCCGGCCGGCATCTCACCCGTTTGGGCTTCCACGCGGCGGACGGCTTCGTAACCAACGGCCTGCCCGGTAGCGAGCTCGACCACCGGCTGAAACCGCGTCCGCAGCGCGCGGTGCAACAGTCCTTCGTGCAGCGAGCGAACGGCCTGGATGAGATCGCGGGCGGCCTGATCTTCGCTTGGCAAATCGTGATTGCGCTGCGCAGACGAACCGTTCTCCATCACGTGCGTCACGGTCACGCGGGAGGCTTCGTCGCAGGGCGTGCGGAAACAGAATTCGGCGTCGGCCAGCGTCAGCAGGTCACCGTCGCTGAGCAGGGCTTCCGCTATCTTTTTACCATTCAGAAGCGTGCCGTTGGTGCTGTCCAGATCCTGGATGCGAAAATGCCTGCCATCGCGACTAATCGCAGCATGTTCGCGCGAGACACGCGTGGACGGCACCTGATAATCGCACAATTCATTGCGGCCGAGAGTGAAGGGAAACTTCTCGATGACAATCGGTTCGCCCGTGGAACCGCCCACGCGCTCCAAATAAGGAGCGTGCTTCTTTTCCGGCAGAATGGCTTTCGTACGCATCACAGGCCCGCTCGTGAGATGAAATCATTGGCTGGCTCTTCACAAACCATCTGAAACCTACGTCACGAATTGGTTCGCTGCCGGCGATCGCAAAACAAGTAGCTGAATTCGCCAGAATTCAGGGACCCGGCCGCGAGCGCTGGCAGTGTAGCCCGCTACACGCGGAATTCTGGCGAAATGCGCTACAGGCAACGCTCCTAGGCCGCACTTCTTTTTGTGACCTAAGTTTGTGCCAGAGGCTAGGCCTGCGCCGTCGTCCCTGCACACCCGGGTGAAAGCCACCAATGTCAGCCCGTCCCTTTTCGATCTTGATCGTCTCCGCCGAGCGCGCGCTGTTGCGGCGGATGTCGAAGTTTCTCGAAATCTTCGGCTACGACGTGCGGCAGGCCGCCGATGAGGCGCAGGCACTCGCCGCGGCCGAAGCGAATCCGCCGGACTTTTTGCTGGTCGATGGTTCGAGCCAAGGTCTCGCCGGCCAGCAGCTTTGCCGGCAAGTGCGGCGCATTGGCCAGTCAGTGTTTACGTATTGCCTGCTCTTGATCGACAATCCCAAAGTGGCCGCTTTGACGGAATCGCTGGAAGCCGGCTTCGACGACTTCCTCGCCCGCGAATTGGTCTTTGGCGAATTGCTCGCGCGACTGCGGGCCGGCGCTCGCGTGCTTGAATATGAACGACGGCTGGCGGAACAGAATGGTCTGGATGCGATCACCGGACTCGCGGAACGCGGCGCTTGGCTCAGGCAATGGCCCACCTGGGTTCAAGCCATTGAAGCAGATACCAATCTGCGCCCACGACCCTATCTGGCCCTGCTCGACTTCGATTCGTTTGGCCGATTTGCTCGCGTGCGGGGCTTGGTCACGTATCAGGAACTGCTGCGAGCTACAGCTCAAACCATCAAGCGCGCCTTGCCAGCCAATGCCTTGCCGGGCGTGCTGCACGACAACCGACTGGCGATTCTGTTCGCCGCCGCTGATGATGACGTTGCTAGAGCCGCTGCCGAAGAATGGCTGAATTCCCTGCGCGAGACGCCGTTGCGCGTCAATAACTTGGATGTGCGCGTGACAGCCAGCATCGGCTTCACCGCGGTGCCAACGAATGAGCCGGCCGACATCGCCCTTGCGCGCGCGACCTCGGCTTTACAACTGGCCAAGGTCTCCGGGCGCGACTGTGTCGTGCATAGCGACGAGGTGGTTGACGAGCAACAAGCCTGGACGGAGCTCGCCGCGGCCGGGCAACTGTTTTCGACCACACTAGCCCGCGATGTGATGATTGCCTGTTCGCTGCTGATCGGCGGGGACGAGACCGTCGATCAAGGTTTGGCTCTGCTGGAACAAACAAAACTCGCGATATTGCCCGTGGTGGACGCCGAAGGAAGACTGTTGGGATTGGTCTCCGCCGCCAGGTTACAAAGCGTTCGTTCGTCAGGCAGTCGTCCGCGGCAAGGCTCGGTGCGCTTGCTGCGGCAGGTGATGCAGACAGAGTTCAAGCGCTTCGAGGAAACTGCGTCGCTGAATGAAATGATGGAGCACTTCGCCGAAAGCGAGCAAGATGTCGCCGTGGTCGTCCGCGACGAACGGCCGTCCGGTTTGATCTTCTGCCAAGGCCTGGCCGCCCTCAACGAGCGCTTGAACATCGCCGCTTTTCAATCCGCGGACGTAAGCGAGGGGAGCGAATACTTGCTCGTGCCGGAAATCTATGCGAGCGATGCGGAATAGCTCCCGTAAGGTCGTTGGAGTCCCGGCTTTAGCCGGTCTTCTCGCGACTTAGGACCGGCTGAAGCCGGGACTCCAACTCATACCTACGAGCCGTGATGGCCTACAATGGAGTGCTATGTACGCGCTCAAAGTTGCGAGTTCCCCATGCAAATCATTGTCTTTGAAGACGAACAGATCAATCGCTTGTATCCCATCACCGTGGGCCGGGCCGCGTATGCGATGACCTGCGGCAGTTATCGGCTGATTGATTGGCTGGGAACGCTGAGCAGCGAACTGGGCGCTTCGTTACGTGGCATTGTGCGGCCACACCTGGCGACGATTCAGCAGGTCGATTATCCGCAGTTCACGGCCGTGCCCAAGACGGGCGAAGCGATGTCGCTGCTGGTCAACGCCCGACTGGTTCCTTCCGTGGCCAATTATGAAATGCTGAAGCAGTTGATTGCCGAAGGTCGCCCCGGCATGGTTCGCGATGGCGAGACCATCGCCGCGGCGCTGATTCAGCGTGAAGGTCCGCAGCCGCCCGCGCATGCGGATGTGCATCGCTTCATTGAGTATCTGCATTTGCCCGCGCTCTGGAAATTGCCGGTCATCGAGCGTGATTTGCCGTTGCTAACATGGCCGCATGACCTGGTTCGCTACAATCTCGAAATCATTGGCACGAGCCTGGCGCATAGAATTGCGACGGGCAAGTTTCAAGAAATTGCGGAAGGCGTATTTGCCGCCGCGGGCGCCACGCTGGGGCAGTATTGCACGACC
Source organism: Anatilimnocola sp. (assembly GCA_043744755.1). Classification (GTDB taxonomy): domain Bacteria; phylum Planctomycetota; class Planctomycetia; order Pirellulales; family Pirellulaceae; genus Anatilimnocola. The sequence goes on along the minus strand of JAYTUF010000555.1, from coordinate 1,271 downwards.
GATACGAGCAAAGGACCCGTGCTGCTCGATGAGAACGCGGCGGTGGGGCCTTATTCCTTCTTGCGCGGACCTGCCTACTTAGGTCCGCGGTCGAAGGTGCTCGAGCATTCGGCGATCAAAGACGCTGTCTCACTCGGCCACACAACTAAAATCGGCGGCGAAGTGGAAGCCAGCATCGTCGAGCCGTATACCAACAAACAGCATCACGGTTTTCTCGGCCACAGCTATCTCGGCAGTTGGATCAACCTGGGCGCGGGAACCTGCAACAGCGATTTGAAGAACACCTACGGCAACGTGAAGATGGACTATCGCGGCGAATCGGTGCAGACCGGCATGCAATTCGTCGGCTGCATGATGGGCGACTATTCCAAGACCGCGATCAACACCGGCATCTTCACCGGCAAGACGGTGGGCAGTTGCAGCATGGTCTATGGCTTTGTGACAACCAACGTCGCCAGCTTCGTCAACTACGCCCGCTTGTTCGGGCAGGTGACGGAACTGCCGCCCGAGATCATGATCGCCACGCAGCAGCGAATGTTCGCCCGCCGCAATGTGCAACAGCGGCCCTGCGACGCGCAGCTCATTCACGATATGTATGAGCTGACCCGCAATGAACGGCAACTCGCGGGTGAGCCGTTGCAACTATAACCAGTGCAGCGTTGCTAGCACTGATTCGGTTGCAATTGACCTGCGATAGCCGTTCTGCAAAATGTAACGCCTAGTGTTGCATTCTTTACTCTCACGCGTTTTCGGATCCGTCGCATGGTCCCGCGTTTCGCTACTTCGTTCTTGCGCACGGGATACTCCCTAGCGCGGCAATGGTGGTTGCAAATCGAGAGTTGGCAAGCGCTCGCCGCCCGCAGCGAGTTTCGAGATGCTTCGCTCGCGATTGTGGGCAATGCTGGGTATCTCGCGGATTTCGAGCAAGGCGCGAAGATCGATGGACATGATCTTGTACTGCGGATGAATAATTTTCAAACAGCCGGCTTTGAGAGTTGCGTGGGCGCGAGAACAGACATTTTTCTGACGACGTTTCATCACGATGTGTGTCTGACGAACCGTGGGATTCAGCAGGCGAAGCTGATCGTGACATCGGTCCCTAACAACTTTCGTCGCGACCGCGAGAATGGCGTGCTACAGGCGCATGGTGTGCAGATTGCTGCTGGACTGGGGACGCTCCAGCGCCGGCAAGTGTATGTGCCTGACTGGAATTATTTCCTCCACCACAAGCAGTCCATCGGCAAACATCCCACCTCAGGCGCGATGGCGAT
>JAYTUF010000554.1:0-5752 GCA_043744755.1 Anatilimnocola sp. | reverse complement strand
TTGGAAGCCTTATCTGCAAATTTGGTTTGCGGGATTCGTGCATTGGCTGCTGATGTTGCAAGGGGTGCGGCTGGCGCATCCGGCCTTATACGGCGGGTGGCTGGCGCTGTCGGCGTACCTGGCCGTTTATGTGGTGCTGTTCATTAGCATCTCACGGGTCGCCGTGCATGAACTGTGCTGGCCCATGTATCTGGTTGCACCGATAGTGTGGGTCGGGCTGGAGTTGTTGCGTGGGCATTTGATTACCGGGTTTTCCTGCGGTCTGCTGTCGCACACGCAAACTGCCTGGCCCCTGATTTTGCAGATCGCCGATTTGGGCGGCGCCTATGCCGTGAGTTTCGTGATGATGTTCGTCGCGGCAGTCATTGCGCAATATGTTCCTCAGCGATGGTTCACGGCGGCCAACGATTCGGCCGCAGGATCGCAACCAAAGATCGTTCTCGAACGAGGTCCCCTTCCGAGTATGTTCGCTGGCAGCCTGCTCGCGCTGACCCTCGGTTATGGTTGGTTTCGCTTGCAAGAGTCGCCGCCGCCCGGCAATCGGACGCCGCTGCGCGTGGCGCTCATTCAAGGATCATTGGACACCAGATTTGATCAACCTTATGAAGAGCGTGTCCACAGCACATTCTCACACTATGTCCCGTTGACCAATCAAGCCACGGCGGACAGTCATGCGCTCGATCTGGTTCTCTGGCCGGAGTCGATGTTCGCGATTCCCGAACTCCAACCGCTTGCAGCCGATCCTCCGCTGCCCGCCGATAAGAATAGCGAGCTGCGCTTTGCGGAGGCTTCCAAGTCGTTTCGCAATACGCTGAGTGAAGCTCTCGCCGCGATGAAAGGCGCTGCCTTTTTGTTCGGCACGACAACACTTGAAATCGATCTCGCTTCACCGCAGGGCCGCATTGCGAAAAACTATAACACCGCACTCTTGGCCGGACCCGATAATCGCATCACGGGCAGGTACTACAAAATGCACGCGGTAATGTTCGGCGAGTATATTCCCTGCGCCGACTTGTTTCCCTTCCTCTACGGCGTGACGCCGATGGGAGCCGGAATGTCCACTGGTGATCAGCCGGTGGCGATGCACGTGCGCGGGTCTACACTCGCGCCAAACATTTGCTTCGAGAGCACGGTGCCGCACTTGATTCGCGAGCAAGTGCTGGCCCTGCAGAGTGCCGGTGCACAGCCCGTGGATGCCATTGTCAACGTTTCCAACGATGGCTGGTTCTGGGGGAGCTCGATTCTCGATCAGCACTTCCGCTGCAGCGTGTTTCGCGCCATTGAGAATCGCAAACCCGTAATCATCGCCGCCAACACGGGCATCGCGGCTCACATCGACGGCAACGGCCGCGTCTTGCAGCGCGGCCCGAAACGCGCCCCGCAAGTGCTGATTGCGAACGTCGTCGCGGATGGCCGCAGCAGTCCGTATCACCGCTGCGGCGACCTGCTCGCCTGGTTCTGTGCTTGGACGACCTGGGCCTTGGCGATTTATGGCACATGGCGACGATGAGCGGTCGTCATTGGGTTGTGCCGCGCTCATACACCGCATAGCCAACTTTCCAAATACCGGCTTGAACGCAAGCGAGCATCACCGGCTCCACATGACGATAGGGCACACTTCGGTCGGCTCGCACTCGCACTTCCAGACCGGCCCCCAGATGCTTCACGCGGTCTTGCAAACGGACGGGCAGGTCAGCGAGCGAAACGGGTGTTCCCGCGAGGAGCAGCGTGCCGTCGGCCAGCACGTTGATGGTCACGCGCGGTTGATTCGGATCAGGTTCGTCGGCTTGTCCACTGGTGGCCTCGGGCAGCGGCAAGGGCAGATTGTTTTCTTGTTGCGAAAGATGGCTGGAGAGCAAAAAGAAAATGATAAGCTGAAACACCACGTCGATCATGGGCGTCATGTTGAAGCTCACTTCACCCCGCGTGGCTGTGGACGACGGAACCCGCATTTATTTCGCTCCCGTCCGCGGCGGAGCAGGTGGCGGCGTGGGCGGTTGCGACGTTGCTCCGCTGATGGGCGGCGCTTGCAGGCCGAATTTCCGCTGTTTGAGCGGCGCGAGAATATGCAGCGATGCATAAGCAGCTTCCGCGATCAACTCATCGACCCAACTGCGGAACATCGCGAAGAATCCGAGCGCGGGAATCGCGATCACCAGGCCGTACACTGTTGTTACGAGGGCCTGGTAGATGCCGTCGGCGAGCTGCGCCGCGCCGGCATTGGTTTGCGAATCGGCCACTTCTTTGAAGGCCAGCAACATGCCCGTCACCGTGCCCAGCAAGCCGACCATCGGCGCGATGTTGCCGATCACGGACAGATATTCAATCCAGCGAAACAGCCGGGCTGCCTGCTCGGCGGTGGCGTCTTCCATCGCCTTCTCAACTTCCGACCAACCCGAATCGGCTTCGCTCAAACCTTGCTGCACAACGGCCGAGAGAAAGCAGGGGCGGTTCTGACAGGCGGTGGTCGCTTCACTCAAGCGACCTTGTTCGACGAGTTTTCTGAGTTCGAGCGCCAGCTCTTCCGGAATGAGATCGGCGCGGCGGATGCGGACCAGATTATCGAACACCAGGTAGGCAGCGGTCAGCGACAGACCAATCAGCGCGATCATGTTCGCGATGCCCAGCGGTCCGCCCGAAAAGAAGATTTGCAAAAAGGTCTTCGGCGGCTGTTTGGCCGGCGCTGTGGGAACGCCCGCGGGCGCAATTTGGCCTGGTGCCGCGGGCGGATTGAAGGGTGGGTTGTTGCCGACCTGAGCCTGCGCTGCTTCGCTGCTGGCCATCAACATTAGCAAAGTGAGGCCGATCCACCACGCATGTTTAGCTCCGCTGTTCACAGGCATTCCTTTGTTAAGCCGCGGTTCAGCCGGCCTTAGGGCTTCGCAGCGGGCGTGGATAATTGTTCCAAACGTTGGCGGGCCGTGGCGGCTGTGGGTAACGCAACATAATCGGTCAGCACTTCGCGGTACAGCGAGGCTGCCTGCTCTCGCTTCCCCAGCTTTTCCAATTGGGCCGCAGCCGCCAAGAGTGCATCCGCGGCGAGAGCCTGCTGTCGCGGATGCAAAATGGGAATTCGCAGATAGTTCAAGGCCGCTTGCTCGGGCTGATTGTGCCGCGCGAAGCCTTCGGCAACGAAGTAGTAGCCCAGCGAACGCACTTCGACCGGCAAGCGCTCCAGTCCCGCGAGCCAACGCGCCGGTTCATCGGCGGGGGAAGTGACGATGCGGGTGCGCCAGAGTTGAATCGTGGCCAGACGGGCGAGGCGCTTGTTGGTTCCGCTGGCGAGCGTGTTCAGCGCTGTGATTGCTTCCGCGCGCTGGGGACCAGCCAGCAGCCAACTTGCGCCGAGCAACTGCTTGGGCGGATTGCGAACATCGCGAATCCACTGCTGGGCCCGCGTTAGCAAGTTGGCATCATCGGTCGATCGCCAGGCCAGTGGCGCAAGTTCCCAGGCAGCAGTTTCCGGGTCACTGGCGACTAGAATCAGAAATTCTTCCGCGGCAGCAACCACATTCCCGGTCGCGCCATGAGATTCAATCAACTGGGCCATGATCTGCCGCCGCGCCCAAGTGCGCGGCTCCTCTTCGCGGGCGCGCGAGTAGGTGGCTGCCGCTTCGGCGAACTTCTTTTCATTGAACAAGGCGTCGGCTTGTTCCTTGGTTGCCGGCCAGGTGGTTCGCCAATCGGTGATTTGCTCGAGCGGAATGGTTTCCACGGCGGCGGACGGGCCGCGGAATTGCAGTTGATTGCCGAGCAATTCGACAATCTCGCCCTGCCGTTGCACGGGAGGTTGGCCCGACTTGCTGTTGCGCACAAACACAACGTCGGCTGCGGTGAGGCGTGATGCCACTAGTAGAATGCCGACAATCGGGAGGGCGAGGCTCCTGCCGAGCCGCGATGCTACTAGACGACGTCGATTTGCAAGCCGCGGCTCGGCGGGAGCCTTGCCCTCCCAGTGGCGTATTGTCATCGTTCAAATCTATCTAAGCACTCACGGCCGCGGCAGCGATGTCACATCGACATACGCATGTTTGCCGTTGTTCTCGGCCGCGAGTTGCTGCAAGAAAGTATAGCGGCCGCTGGAAGGTCCGGAGCCGAATTCGATGGCATTGATCGAAGTGCCGCGGCTGCGATCGCGAATTTTCCGCAAGTCGGGCGCGGTCAGCTTGGGTTCGTCGGCATCGGTCAAAAAGAAAATGACATCCGGCCGCATTTGCATGGCGAGCAGCAACGCCTCCATGTGCCGCGTGCCGCCGTCGGCCACGACACCGCCGACGAACGTGGCCGCCAGCTTCTTTCCTTGCTCGTCGCCATAGATCAATTGCGGCGGCTGCGAGGGCTGCAAGTTCATCACGTGCGGCTCTTGGTTGTAGAAGATGATTTGAAACTGATGAATCTTGTCGAGGCTCTGCAGGCTCGCCAGCAATTCTCGCTTGGCCGCGGCGAGAGGCCGACCTTCATAGCCCGACATGCTGGCCGAGCGATCGAAGACATATACAAACCGCGTCCCCCGCCCGCTGACGCCGAAGACGCTCGTCTCCCCATACGAACCATCGCCGATGCCGCGCTTGCCCGTGCCGCCGCCCCCTTTCGTCAAGCCTGTCGCGCCGGGCAGTCCCTCTCCTGGCAAGCCGCTCACGCCGATGCCGCCATCGCCCATCGGCAACTGCGGTCCATTCGTCAGGGGCTGCTGAGAGAGTTCCGGCAAGGCCGACGAACCTGCAGCGGCCGGTGTCGAAGTTGCCGCGCTGGGCGACGAGCCTGATTCTTCCCCATCGCTCAAATAGTTCGTCGCGCCGCCACTCACCTTCGCCAGCACTATGCCACCCGTGCGATTCGGCTCCACCGCCGCCCCGCGGGGCGCGTTGGTGACATAGATCGAGAGCAGCGTGAAGGCGCTCAAGTGCAGGATTGCGGACATCAGCCAGGAAGGAAAGTGCTGGCCGGTGACGATGGCCAGCAGCGTCCGAGCGGTCATGTCGTGAGGCTGAGTGGTGGGCATGGGGAAAGATGCGAAGGACAGGGCAAATACGGAGCAGCGGCGCGGGAATTCTAGGTCGTTAGCAACTCATCGTCAACGTTAAGCCAAGTTGTATTGTATTCTCCCGCCCCTATGCCGCCGCTGCCAACGCCCTCTCAATCCGCATCAAACACGCTTCCTGCCCCAGCAATTCCAGGCAATCGTAGAGGCCCGGCCCCACACTCTTGCCGGTGATGGCAACGCGAACGGTGTGGACAATGTCGCCGATTTTGATGCCTTCTTCTTCAAGGAACGCTTTGGTCATTTCTTCCAGCGGATGCGCGGTGAAGTCGCTGGCGGCTGCTAGCTTGGCTTGATACTTCCTCAGAATCGCCTGGGCGGAGTCCGGCTTCACGCGCTTCTCAAAATCCTTCTCGTCGTAGGGGAGTTGCTCCGTTGGAATGAAAAAGAAATCGGCATAGGCGATGATGTCTCCGGCCACCTTCAAGCGATCGCCGGCCGCTGCGATGATCCGCGTCAGTTTCGGCCCGATGTCGCAGGGCGGCGGCGTGGAGATCAGTTTGGCGGATTGCAGAAAGTCACACATCCGCGCCACCTTCTGCTTGATCGGCAGGCGTTGCATGTGGCGGTCTTGGAAATTCCAGAGCTTCTTGGAATCGAAACTGGCGGGCGCTTTCGTCACGCGGGCGAGCGTGAATGACTTGATCATTTCGTCGCGGGTGAAGTCTTCCGTCTTATCGTCCAGTGACCAGCCCAGCAGCATCAGGTAGT
>JAYTUF010000553.1:0-5752 GCA_043744755.1 Anatilimnocola sp. | reverse complement strand
GCAACCACGTCAACCACAACTCGATTCCACCAACAAACCACCGACCAAGTCCCATCGAATCAAACGATCGTGAATAATCCGGGCTAGCGGATGGGGAGGGATTCGAACCCCCGGTACCCTTACGAGTACGGCAGTTTTCAAGACTGCTGCCTTAAACCACTCGGCCACCCATCCGGTTGCAGGAATTCTGCGGTTTTCTATTTCTCGCCCCTTCGGCAGTTTGATTTTTTTGACAACCGTTGATCGGCTGACTTCCAAGCTTGACACGCGCACCCCGCGGAGGGTTCGGGTGTCATTGCCTTGGCTGAATAAAGCTGCGACGGCCATTCTACCAAGCGTGCCGCACTTCTCAAACCGCTTCTGGAGCTGCGTGGCTGGCGGCCGAGATTTCCCGTAGCGGGGCGAATGGCCAGGGCAAACGCGACCGCCGCAGGATTTTGTGGCAGTTGGAAATCTTCGAAAATCTGGCTCGCCGTGACCAGACGTGTCCAGGGTGAAACGTCTAATCTTGTTGGGACTTGATCTTTGACAACTTGACATTTTAACATGCAGTACTTTGGAAGTGCTCAGTAACGTCACCCGAGTGACCCGGTATCGCGGGCCTGGATTGGCTGAGGAATTGTTAGCGGAGGGCTGGGAAGTGGAGCGCCGTTATCGTTGGCTCGCTCGCGGGATTCGGCCTTCGCGATGATCGCCCCCCGTTTAAGCTATTATCAATATTTTCATCTATTACTCACGAAGTTGTTAACATAATGACGCAAATGGTTCCAAAATAACGTGTTAGAGATTTTGATCATCCGCGCCGAGCGGCTGCAAAAGTGTTATCAGCAGGGTCTTGAGCGGTGGCTTTGGCGGTTATCGGTTCGCGACTAGCTCGCTCAGTGGACGAGTTGAAAAACCTCGGTGGTTTTTCACCACGGACACGCGCCGCAGCCGGGTTTCCGTTAGGCTGGTGATGATAAACCCGGCTGGATGTTCATCAAACAGGATGGTTTTCGAGTGGGTCGCTGGTGAGAGGGTGAGAGGGTGAGAGGGTTTTCCCTCTCTCCTTGTCTTCAATCCGATCCGTGACTTGACCTCATTCAGACTCCCCCCTAGAGTTGCGTAGAGGAAATTCGATTCCTGACCTCCTGATTCCTGACCTCTGGCTCCCATGAACTACTACTCACAACCCAACCCCTACGATTCCCCGGTGAACATCGCCGACCTGCCCGCTGCCTATGCGGAGGAGTCGGCCCGCACGGCGTTCATTCGGCGGACATATGCCCACGTCTTTGGGGCGATTCTGGTGTTCGTCGGCATTGATGCGGCGATCTTCACACTGGTGCCGGCGGAGACGCTTAAAGACACGTTGCTGATGATCTTCGGCGGCAATATGGGGCGGCTGGCCGTGATTGGGGCCTTCATGGTGGCCAGTTACGTGGCCCAATCGCTGGCCAACTCGCAAGCTTCGACTGCCATGCAGTATGCGGGCTTGCTGATGTACATCGTGGTCGAAGCCCTGATTTTTGTACCGCTACTGTTCTTCGCGAACAAATATGCGCCGGACACTATTCCCGCTGCGGGCCTGCTCACGCTGTTGATCTTCGGCGGCTTGACCACGTTTGTGATGCTTACCAAGGCTGACTTCTCCGGCTGGGGCCAATACCTGTGGTGGGCTGGCATCGCGGCCTTCGGCGTCGCGCTCGCGGGTGTGTTCTTTCAGTTCTCTCTGGGCGTTTGGTTCTCCGCCGCGATGGTCGGTCTGGCGAGCGCCTACATTTTGTATGACACTTCCAACATCCTGCATCGCTACCGCACCGATCAACACGTGGCCGCGTCGCTGGCGTTGTTCGCGTCGGTCGCCACGCTGTTTTATTATCTGCTACGGTTGCTGCTGAGCATGAGCCGGAAGGATTAGCGAGTTGAGAATGGGGAATTGAGAATGGGCGACAGGTCAGGATGGTTACTATGTACGACCCGCGCTATCTCGCCGGCATCGAGCACTTCAATCAGTGCGATTTTTTCGAGGCCCACGAAGTTTGGGAAGACTTGTGGAAGGACGTCGGCGGTCCGTCGCGGTTGTTTTATAAGGGCTTGATCCACGTCGCGGTCTGCCTGCATCACTTCGGCAACGGGAACGTTCGCGGGGCCCGCAAGCTTTATAACAGCAGCCGGGGATATCTGCAGCCTTATGGTCCTGTGTATGAAGGGCTGAACATCGAGCAGTTGCTCGCCCAGTTGGAAGTTTGCTGCCGGGAGTTCTTGACCAGCCAGGAAGAATTTCCACACGTGGAGATTAATGCGGAATTGATTCCGGAAATTCACTTGCAAACGGATGGTTAGATTGGAGAGTGCCCGATGCTGATGCACCTGGTGGGAACTTTACTACTGGCCAGCAGCTCGGTTGGTCAAGCGGCCGCTGATCCTGCAGCACCCAAACCAGTGCCCGCCCTGCAGGTCTTGCCGCTGCCGCAGAACCAGGCGGCGGTGGAGTGGAACGGCCGCGAGATCAGCCGGTATTACTTCGGCGGCGAGAATCGCCGAACCTATCTTTACCCGCTGATCGGCCCCAGCGGCAAATCGCACACGCGGATGGGGCACCCCCGCGATCCGAATGGGCACAGTCATCACAACAGCCTGTGGATCAGCCATCACGACGTGAACGGCGTCGGATTTTGGAACGATGCGTCGTCGTCGAAGGGACGGATCGTGCATAAGCGAGTCAGTCGCTATGAAGACTCCGACGACGAAGCGCTGATCGAAGTCGAGAACACCTGGGTCGATGAAGCCGGGCAGAAGATCATGGAAGAAACGCGGGCCATGCGCTTTCAGCCGCTCAAGACCGCGGGCGAATGGCTGCTGGTGATCGATTTGAACTTGACGCCCGGCGCTGCCGCCAAAGATGGCGTGACGCTGGGCAAGACGCCGTTCGGCATCATCGGCATTCGCATGGCCAAGACGATTGGCGTTCACGATGGCGGCGGCCGAATGCTCAACAGCGAAGGGGGCGTGAACGAAGCGGGCGTGTTTTGGAAGCAAGCTCGCTGGGTCGATTACAGCGGACCAATCACGAAGACCGAAGCGGGCGGCGTGACGCTGTTCGATCATCCCGTGAACCCAAGTCACCCATCGCACTTTCACGTTCGTGATGATGGTTGGATGGGCGCCTGCATCAGTTATGAAGCGCCGCGCCTGATCGCACCGACGGAATCGCTCAAACTCCGCTACGGCCTGTGGGTGCATGGCGGCGTGCCTGAGAAAACCCAGATCGACGAGCAATTCGCCGCCTTCGCCAAGATCGGCGACCCGCCAGCGAAGAGCAAACCAGCGAAGTGAACTACGTTGGAGTCTCGGGTTTAGCCGGTTACATTAGCGATTGCAAAGCACCGCCGGCTGAAGCCGGAACTCCAACTTTCATATCCAGAAACCTGCCATGTCCAACCCTTATCAACAGCCGCCTTACCAGCAGCCCGGTTCCGTTCAAACGCCCTACGGCGCCTTTGCGGGCCCCGGCCAACCGGATCAACTTCCCCCCAAACCCGGCAGCAACAATGGCTGCCTGTGGGGCTGTTTGATCGGTGGTCTGGTCGGCCTGGTGTTGCTCGTCGCCGTCTGCGTCGGCGGGGCGTATTACATCTCTGCCAATTTCAAGTCGCTAGCCGCCAGCGCCGCGCGAAGCATGGCCGTCAGCGTCGTGCAAGGTTCGGAACTTTCTGACGAAGATAAAACGCAGGTCGTTGGCGAAATCGATCGGGTCGTCGATGCCTATAAGCGGGGAGAAATTGACGAGAAAGACCTGCAGAACATTCTTGAAGAAGTGGGCACGTCACCGCTCATTCCGCTGGCCGTGGTCTATGGCGTCGAGAAACAGTACCTCGACAAGTCAGGCCTCACGGGCGAAGAAAAAGCCGACGCCCGCAAGCAGTTGCAGCGGCTGGTCCGCGGCGGCATGGAGAAGAAAATCGACCAGGCCAAGATTGAGGCCCTGCTCGCCCCCCTGCAACAGACCGGCCCCAACGGCGAGAAGCAGATGAAGCAGCAGTTGACCGACGCCGAGCTTAAAACGTTTGTCGAGGGCGCCAAGAAGCTTGCCGACGAAGCCCTGATCCCCGATGAAGAATTCAAGGTCGATATCGGCGACGAAGTGAAACGAATCGTGGACCGCGGCCTGTCCAAAGGCAAGTAACTTTTTAGTAGGCCGGAACCAGGTACTCCGCAGTTCCGGCTCTTTGTGCATGTCATGCCGGAACTGCGCGAGTACGCTTGTTGCCGGCCTACTCCAACTCAAACTCCCGCGTCTGGCCTGCTTCGTTCGCTTGCCAGACGTGGTTGCTCCCCACCTCGAGGCAGGTCAGCCATTTCATCCGGCAGGCATCGGTATCGATGCAAACCCAGCCCTCGAACACCAGCGGATAACCGTCCGCCTGCGGCGTGTGCCCGCAGATCACACGCTTGCCCGAGATGTGCGGCCGCTCGCTTCCTGCGAGCTTCTTCCAGCGCAGATAGTCGCCCGCTTGATTGGCGAGCGTCATCGTCCGCTCCAGATTCGCATGGACGAAGATATTGCCCGGCGTCTCGTAAAACGGGCGCAGCAGCGACAGCCAGCGGAGGTGCGCCGTCGGAATCCTGTCGATTCCCCCGCCATACGATTCTAGCGTCTCCGCCCCGCCCACCTGCCGCCACATGAGATCGAAGCCCCCGGCTGAAAGCGCTCCGCGCATCAGCTCTTCATGGTTCCCCATGAGTGTGACGACGAAACACTTCTCCTGCAGCAGCAGAATCTCGTCGATGCACTCCTTCGTCGCCGGCCCGCGATCGACAACATCGCCGAGGAACACAACCGTGTCTTCCCCGACGGGAGCAATCATCGAGAGCAGCGCGCTCAGCGCGGTATGGCAGCCGTGAACATCACCAATGGCGAACGTGCGGGGTGGCATAATGACCGGGGTCGGGAGTCTTTGGCGAAGAAGCGTATTCCATTATAGAGAGATCTGACCCGCCAAAGACTCCCGACCCCTGGACGAGCGCTACTGGATCACCGGAGGCTCTAGCCATTCGAAGGGGAAACTTTCGGCGATTTCGCAAAACCGCGAGACCGCCGCGGAATTCGTAAAGACAGAATAGATGTAGTTGGTGTCGATGCTGAATTCGAGGAAGGTATCGCGGGATTGCAGGTAAACTGTTGGTCCCCGGAACATTTCATTTCTCAACTGGCAGCGGGAATAGCGATTTAGCATCGCATCTAAAACGTCCTCGACCTCGGATGAGTAGCCGATGGCAGGAGATTCAGCGGGCTGCGCAAACTTTGCGACATCGGCCAACATATTCATCGCAAATACGGAAACTCGCGTCGCTAGCGCCGAAAACTCAACAACTTCAACGACCCCATTTAGCCAGCTGAGCTCACCCCAAACGACGGGCGGGTCCGGGATCATCAAATCTTCCGCCCGAATCCCGATTTGCCAGCAGCCTTGGTTCTCGTAGCAGAATCGCAAGACTCCATTCTTCAAAACCAATCCTCCAGGCGGCAGCCATTCATCCTGTACACACCAGATGTGGCGGGCTCTTCCGAACGCTTGATAGAACTCAACAAGGGCTTCCGGTAGGCGAATGCCGAGCCGCTGCTCCGCCTCAGCTATTACAGATGCAGAAAAAGCATTCTCGGCAGTAAGGATCGGCGCATCAATTATTGTAGGGCGGACAATCCTGTCCGCCTTGAAAACGACGGACAGGATTGTCCGTCCTACACATGTGCCGACAGTTAATGATG
>JAYTUF010000552.1:0-5756 GCA_043744755.1 Anatilimnocola sp. | reverse complement strand
CCGTGAAATGCCAATGAAAACTGGTCAATGTCCGCAAGTGTCGTTACTGTGAGTACTTAGTTCCGCTAGCAACGACGAACATGGCGCTGTCCAACTAGAGTTCCTGCTGCTTACTTCCCGCCGAGGATTCTTTCGATGAAGCTGCGAATTGCGTTGCCGATGATCGTGCTGCTCATGGCTTCGGTGTTGGCTTCGGCGGCAGATTGGAATCGTTTCCGCGGACCGAGCGGCCTGGGCTTGTCGGGTGAGCAGGGGCTGCCGACCGAGTGGTCGAGCAGCAAGAACATCGCCTGGAAGGCGAAGCTGCCGGGGCCGGGGACATCGAGTCCGATCGTCGTCGGCGACCGCATTTATTTGACTTCGTACACGGGTTATGCCCTAACCGAGGACAAGCCGGGGGACGTGGAAAAACTGATGCGGCAGGTGATCTGTCTGGAGCGGGCGACGGGCCAGATCGTCTGGACCAAGGAGATTCCCGCCAAGCAACCCGAGTCGGCCTATAGCGGCGGCAACAACACGTGGCATGGCTATGCGAGCAGCACGCCGACGGCCGACGATAAACACCTGTACGTCTTCTTCGGCAAGTCGGGTGTGTTTGCCTTCAATCTCACGGACGGCAGCCAGGTGTGGCATGCCGAGGTGGGTGATCAGACCAAGGGCTGGGGCTCGGCGAATTCGCTGGTGCTGTTCGAAAACTTGCTCATCGTGAACGCCTCGATCGAGAGCGGTTCGCTGCGAGCGCTCGACAAATCGACGGGCAAGGAAGTGTGGAAGGCGGACGGCATTCGTGGGTCTTGGAACACGCCGATCCTGGTGACGACCGCGACCGGTTCGACGGAGTTGGTCGTCAGCCTGCCGGGAAATCCGGACGGGAAAATCGCCGCCTTCGATCCGCGCACCGGTGAGCCATTGTGGACTTGCCGCGGCATTCCGGATGGCGGTTATATTTGCCCCAGCGTCATCGCGCACGAAGGCGTTGTGTATGCCATTGGCGGCCGGAAGAATACCGCCATCGCCGTGAAGGCCGGAGGCAAAGGAGACGTGACGGATACGCACGAAGTCTGGCGCGTGAACAAGGGCTCGAACGTCGCTTCGCCCGTCTATCACGACGGCTGCCTATACTGGATGCATGAGAAGCAGGGAACGATGATTGGCCTCGATGCGAAAACGGGCACCGTGCTGTTCGAAGAGCGAGTCAGCCCACGGCCGGGCATTTGTTATTCTTCGATCACGGTCGCCGACGGCAAGATTTACGCCGTCTCGCAACATGCGGGGACGTTTGTCTTCGCAGCCGGCAAGGAGTTCAAGCAACTGGCGAACAACACCTTCGACGAAGATCACCGGGCCAACGCTTCACTGGCTATCGACCGCGGCCAATTGCTGCTGAGGGACGATGCGTATTTGTATTGCATTGGGACGAAGTAGGAACGTTGGAGTCCCGGCTTTAGCCGGTCTTATTAAGGGAACCGCGTAAACGCGGAACTCCAACTACGCTCGCAGTTCCTTGAGCGGGCCGATGGCGACGGTTGACATTTTATTCAGCGGGTAGCGGTCCAGCACGCGGCGGATGTCGGCGATGGTCACACGGCGGTAGGCGGCGACGGTTTCGCGGACCGTGCGATATTGCTGGCGCTGCAGCCAGCCGTTGCCGACGGAGAACATCCGGCTGGCGGGGCGTTCGGCGCTGAGCACAATCTGAGCGCAGACTTTGTTCTGTGCTTGGAGCAACTCTTCTTCGGTCACTCCATCGGCCTGCGCTTCGGCCAGCACTTCGATCATTAGATCGAGATTGTCCTGAGCATCCTCGGGTGCGCAGCAGAGGGCCGACATATACATCCCGGTCCCTTGAAACTCGTTGGGGCTGATCGCGGCATACTCGGCCAAACCCGTATCGACCAAAGCCCAGAAGAGCCGGCTGCCGCTGTCGTCGCCAATGACCGTCGTCATCAGCCGGGCGGCGTAACGGTCGTCATCTTCGGTCGCAGGAGCACTGCCGGCCTGGATGATGTACTGCTGGGCGGCGGTTGGCCGTTCATACAAAGCGAACCGCTGCTGTGCGGTGGCTGGCTGCAACTTGCGTTCGGCGGGAAAGGCTTTCCAACGGCCGCAATGCTCTTCGGCCGCTTGGACGAGCGCATCAAAATCAATATTCCCCGCCGCCGAGAGGACGATGTTCCGCGGGCTGTAACGCTCTTCAAAATAGGCCAGCATCTGATCGCGCTGCAGCTTCTCGATGCTCTCGACGGTGCCCAGCACGCTCCGGCCCAGCGGATGCTTGCCGAAGTGCAAAGCCATGCACTTCTCATGGGCATTGAACGGCGGCTCGTCTTCGTACTTGGCAATCTCTTTCAGGATCACCTGCTTCTCGGTATCGAAATCTTCCTGCCGCAGCGAGGGTCGCATGATATCGGCGAGCAGGCCCACCACCTTGGGCTGATCTTCGGGCAGCGTCGTCGCATAGTAGACAGTCTGCTCTTCGTTGGTGAAGGCATTGCTCGATGACGTGAGCTCATCCAACTCGCGGTTCACATCGAGCGAACTGCGGGTGGGCGTGCCCTTAAAAACCATGTGCTCCAGAAAGTGACTTACGCCGGCGACTTCATCGGATTCGTCCCGCGAACCGGTGCGGACGAAAAACGCATAGGAAGCGGAATAAGCCTGCGGATTGCACTCGGCCACGATCTGCAATCCGTTCGCGAGCGTCTGTTTACGAAATTCCAGTGCCATGCTGCCTCACTAGTCATTGGTCATTGGTCATTAGTCACTAGTGACCAATGACTAATGACCAATGACCAACTGCAGTCAATCGTGCATGAAGCCCGCCCGCAACACCAGCCCCCTGACGATTGAACAAAATTGTGATTTCCAGCCGGCGATGCAAGTCATTTCCCAGCAAGGTCTTAAACGTACACATCGAAAAGAGTGAAATACCACTGCAAGGTTTGCCAGCCAGGCGACATTTCTTCTCTGTCGGCAACCTTCTCTTCTGGGAATCTGGAACAGGAACAAGCGCCATGACCACTCGAACTCACAAACGGAACACGTCGCAAGCGACGCGGCGAAATCAGACTCGGCGGGGGTTCTTTGAAACGCTGCCCCGCTCGCCACGCGGCGGACCAACCTCGAATCCGGCCTGACCGGCGGAGTGCGACTCGCGCTCGGCAGATCCGTCTTCGACGATCTAATGTCCGATTGCCTGCGAGGGGGCCTGGGCGACGACTGGATCCTCGTGCAAGGCAAAGACTATTACTACGAACCCAGCCCCGTCGACCTGGTGACTAGTTACCTGCACGTACGAGGTAATGTTGGCGGCTCGCGGGCGTTAGTGCCGGAGCTGGACAAGGTGAGAGGGCGGCAAACTTCGCTCGCCCTGATTGATGACCTCGCGACCTCCCGACTCCTCATTTCGCGATTTAATATCGAAGCGAGAAGCCGCTACCATAAAACTGTTCCGAGATCCGATCGCTGAGGCGAGTGCCGGCCCGCACGTCCAGTTGCACGTTGGGAGTTACGTAAATGAACAGCCCCGTATCGATAAAGTGATCCGGGCGATTATCGGCCGCATCACCCCGATACAGGCAATACCATTCGTGGAACATGCCAATGTGCTTGCTCAATTGAGACAGCAGCGAAACCGACTGATGCCACTCGCTCACATTGTCCACCGCCACCCTAAACGGGACGGGACCGACGCTATTGTCATATTCAAAGCTGGGCTTGCCATAGACGTCCACGCCCTGGCTGACTTTGAGATACAACCACCGCCGCAGGCCCCAGCCAAGCACGTTGTTAAAGCCAACCGCAGTCGTGTGCCCCGAAAAATGGGGTGCTCCCGAGGGCGGTCCCACCGTGCCCAAGACCGTGACCATCGGTCGCCAGCCGTCTTGTTGCGCCACCTCGTACTTGAATCCGATTTGATTGATGTCCTGGGCACCGAAGTCCTTCAGGCGGGCTCCGCTGGCCACATCAAGCTGATCGATCATGGCGATGCCCAACCACTTGAAACGCAATTCAAATTCATTGGTGATGCCGGAACGAATCGTCATTTCTGGCACTTGCTGCAAACCGATGCGAGTTTGCGGAGTGTGGACTTTGGAATAGGTATGGCCGGTCTCAAAGATCACGACTCCGGCACCCGCGGAAAACGTGGCATCGGTGAAGTCGCGACGGTCCGTGCTGACGAGATTGTAGAAATCCCATTCTTCCGAGATCTCCTGGCCAACGATGTTAGCCCGCCAGGTATAGAAGAAGCTGTTTGGGTCGTCGCAATCGAGAAAAGGGATGCGCGGATATTCGTCAATCGGGGTCAGCTCGATATTGCCGCCGCGCAAAAGAATCAGCATTTTCCCAATGATTCCGGAAACGTCTTCCTCCCCTGAACCTTCCTCTGCGCACTCTTCGCAGGAGGGCATTCCCACGACGGGCGCAAGTTCCAGGGATGGTTGTGTGAGATCACCAGACACGACGGGAGCCTGCGTGTAAATTCGTTGTTGATCGCTATCTTGTGCCCGGACAGATTTCGATGCCAGCGTCAGGCCGAATAACAGGAGGCAACCTAGAAATGCGGGGCCAATGTGTGACCAGGTTGCATTGCGAATCCAATCGCCGACCAGCAGCAATCTTTTCAGCCAGCCTTGCGTGACGCTTAAATCTTCGCCGTCATCGTCTTGATTCTTCACGCGGCGACCGGCGCCTTGAACTTGCAGCCGGCGATTGCCGCCGAGCCGCGCTTGCGGATCTCGTTCATCATGCGCCGAGACGGATGTTGGATCGTCAAGCCCGTAGGTATTGCCGACCGCGGCGCTCCGGTTCGCCGCTGGCATGGCAGCATCGACATCTGAACTGCCGCCATCCAAGGCTAGCAAGGCTACTAAGAGGAGGAGCAGGCCCGGTTTGCGGACTCTCAAAGTATTCATGCTGGCAACTCAACGGGAAGGAAAGCGGACGATCGGGTCGCCCTGCCGGCTAGCGCGAGCCGCGGCATCCTTGATAGCTTCGGCATAATCGGAGCAACCCCTTTAGACCGGAATACCGTCATAAATTGAAATAGCGAAGAGGCCCATGAGCTGGTTATCAGCGCTTCACTTTGGCGGCTTCAAGTCGCACCGCTGCGGAGGCCCTTGGCAGGGAGTGGGGTTATGATGATCGTGCGGACGACATGTGCATCACAGGTCGCAAAGTTTGACAGCGGCGTCCCTTAGTCGTGGTTTCTGCGACGCTTATCGAGTGAATGCCATGTACTTGCCAGTGTGACGATACCGATAGGTACAAGGCTGGGATTAGGCGACGGTTTGCCTTTTGAACGCTTGCCACGGATTCCCAGCACCCGCCTGTTGACCTACCTGTTTGGCGTGATGGACTGCGCCGTCGATCGCGCTCTTTGCAACCGTTTCCTCATGGATTGGGGAGTCTTAACCATGAAACTGTCGAAGCTCGCATTGGCCGTTGCCATTGCATGGGGTATTTACGCAAGTAATGCCTCTGCCCAAACATATGGGCAACCACAAGTTCGTCCGGTCGCCGCGACCAACGATTACTTCTATCAACCCGAAACTTCGCCCAGCGACCGGCCTCCGCCGGCTCCGATGGTCGAACAGCCGATGGCTGTGATTGACGGAGTTCCTTCCGTCGCCGCTGCACTTGGCTGCACTAGTGGTGCAGAGGAAGAAGCAGCCACCTGCGATCCCTGGCGGCTCTTCTGCCAGAAAGAATGTGGCTGGAACTTCACGGGTTACATTGCCGCGGGCGGCACCTGG
>JAYTUF010000551.1:0-5756 GCA_043744755.1 Anatilimnocola sp. | reverse complement strand
CAAAGACAACGTGACGCTCCTCTTCGACAACCTGCTCCCTAAATGGAACTACCGCGCTGTTCCGGAATGAGTACGGCAGTTATTGATGCGCCAATCCTAAGCCAAACGCGGTTCAAGTTCTCGGCGTTCGATCAGGCCATCGGCATGAATGTCGATCAATCGGTTCACGGCCCGCTGAGCGGCAGCAACTTGTTTTTCAACGATTGTTCACTGGCCGATGATTCAGGCGCTGCCAAGCGGCGGTGGCGCGCGCCGCGCAATAACCAATGGCAGGCGAACAGGCTCAGTTGCGCGTCGCTGAATTGGAAGCCGCCTTGCCCAAAAAAAGGCACCGACCGCCGAACTCAACGACGAACCGCCGGCCCGCGGTTCGACGCCCCTGGGCAGCGAACTCGCGCAGGACAGCAACTCCCTGCGCGAATTCAATTCCAATGCGGGGGAACTCACTCGCGCGTGATCATCTCATCCAGATTCAGCAAGACGCGGCTGAGCTGCGTCCAGACGGCGAGTTCCGATTTAACGCCATTGGCTCGCTCTTGCGAAATTAGCTCCAGCAACCGTGACCGTTCCAATGCACCTGGCTGACGAGAGAGTGTGCGAGCGAAGAGGTAACTCAGCCGCTCATTGTCTGAAGAAACTGATTGAGCAACGACGCTTTGAGCCAGTGCCTGGGCGCACTCGACAAACGCCAGATCATTGGCGAGCGTGAGCGCTTGCAGCGGAGTATTGCTGCGGAGGCGGCGGGTGCAAGAGACGTTGCCACCGGGGGCGTCGAAGACGGTGAGGGCGGGGTGCGGGGCGCTCCGCCAGAAGTGCGTGTACAGACCGCGGCGGTAACGATCACTGCCGGTCGCGGCGGTCCAGCCTTTGGCGTCTTGGGTGAAATCAAAGACGCCGTCGGGCTGCGGCGGAAAGACACTCGGTCCCCCAATGACATTGGTCAGCAAACCCGCGGAGGCGAGTGAAACATCGCGGATGATTTCCGCATCGAGCCTCAGCCGAGCTTGGCGGGCGAGCAGCTTATTCTGCGGATCACGCTCGGCTAGGTCGCTGCGCACGCGAGACGACTGTTGATAAGTGGCCGAGAGCACGATCCGCCGATGTAGCGTCTTTGTATCCCATCCGCTGCAAACCAAACTCGTCGCCAGATGATCGAGCAGGGCCGGATGCGTCGGCGGCGTTCCTTGCGTGCCGAAATCGTCTTCGGTATCGACCAGCCCACGGCCAAAGAATTTTTGCCAATCGCGATTGATCATGACTCGAGGCGTGAGCGGATTGTTGGCCGACACGAGCCAGCGGGCCAGATCGAGCCGAGTGGTATCCTGCGGTTTATCGTTTTGCGAGAATTTCGGTAGCGGTGGCAACACCGCGGGCGTGTTACCAATGACCTTCTGCCCCGGCTCCAAAAAATCGCCGCGCAGATGAATGAACGTCTCTCGCGGCTGTTGCCGCTCGCGGAGGATCATCGTCGTGGGAATCTTCGGCTCCGCTTGGCGAAGTTGATAGATCTGTTCGACAACCGGAAACTGCTTGCGACCTTGCTCGGTGTTCTTAAAATATTCCTCGATCAGTTGCTTGTTCTTTTCATCCCGTTTTTCAAGAGCCATGTCATAGGCGACCTGCACGGGACCGGGCAGCATGGCCCGTTGCCGCGGCGTGACTTCTTTTTCCCAAGCGCGCTGGGCGGTCTCGAACGCGGGGCGTTGCTCTTCCAATTCTTGCTCCAGGCGTTTGATCTCCGCGCGAATTTGTTCCCGCTTGGGCAAGTCGCCGCGAAGCATCTGCAGCGCGGTGGGGACTTCCAGCGTTGGCTCGTCGCAGTTGTTCAGGAACGCGAAAAACTGATAATACTCTGCCTGCGTGATCGGATCGTACTTGTGCGAATGGCAGCGAGCGCAGCCGAGCGTCAGGCCCAGGAACACCGCGCCGGTGGTGTTCACGCGGTCGGCCACCGCTTCGATGCGGAATTGCTCCTGATCGGTGCCCCCTTCTTCGTTGATCAGCGTATTGCGATGAAAGCCCGTGGCGACGAGTTGCTCCGTCGTCGGTTGCGGCAGCAAGTCGCCGGCCAATTGCTCGATGGTGAACTGGTCGAAGGGCATCCCGGCATTGATGGCCTCGATTACCCACTGGCGATAGTTCCAAATCGAACGGCCGAAATCGCGGGTGTAACCATTGCTGTCGGCATACCGCGCCAGGTCGAGCCAATGCCGGCCCCAGCGCTCGCCGTAATGGGGCGAAGCCAGCAAGCGATCGACGACCCGCTCCGTCGCATCAGGCGCAGTATCGGTTTTGTATTCCCGCAACTCCTGCAGCGTCGGCGGCAAGCCGATGAAATCGAGCGATAGCCGCCGCAGTAACGTCTCCGAACTAGCCCGTTCCGAAACGGCCAGCTTGGCTTTCTCCAGTCGAGCAAGAATGAACCGGTCGAGTGGCTCCTGGGCCCAATCGCCGCGAACCACGTTCGGCAACGGCTGATCCACCACCTTCTGGAACGACCAATGCTGTTGTTGATCCGTGGCAGCCAACTTTTCAGCGGGAGCAAGAGCGCCCGCATCAATCCATTTTTTCAGCAGATTGATTTCCGCGGCACTTAGCGGCTCACCTTTCGGCGGCATCCGTGAGACCAAATCGGTTGCGCCCTGAATTGCCTTCACCAGCAGGCTTTCGCCGGATTTACCCGCCACGAGCGCGGGGCCATTGTCACCGCCGCGGCGGATGGCGTCCGCTGCATCCAGGCGCAGGCCATTTCCCTGTTTCTGCGGGCCGTGACAGTTGATGCATCTGGCCGCGAGCAGCGGCTTGATCTCCCGCAAGTATTCGGGCGCGGAATTCTCCTCCGCCCCGATTGCTCCTCGCCCTGGAACGGTGGCGATCGCAAGCACAACCAGCCAGGAGCGGGCATTCATAGGCGTGAAATCGCATCAAGCTGTGAAAGGAGTGGGCAGGGAGAACGTCGCTATCAGTATCCGCGGATTTCCAATGCGGAGCAAGTAATTCCGCGAGCAGGATTGAGTACGTCGGCCGGTCCCAAGCGTTTTCTCTAGCGGATTCCGTCTTCAGCCGTTATCGTAGAAGTGGAACACAGAAACGAAATTTACCCAAGGATAGCCCTATGTTTCGGACCATTCACGCCCTATCCATACTGAGTCTGTTGGCTCTCGCGCTCCAATCCGCCAGTGGCCAGACGGCGCAGGAATGGCAAGCCCAATTGCGCCGGCTGCAGCAGCAAGGGCAGGCGCCGGAGATCAAGTGGGAAAACACGGAACTTTCGGGCGCGATCAAAGCCATGCAAGGGTCCATGCTGCAGGTGACCGCGGGCGGCTCCGAGCAATGGCTGGTGCAGGTCGATGCGCGGCCGCAGGATGTTGTTTTTCAAGGCCCCGCCGATGCCGCCTTCGTGAAGCCGGGCATGCTGGTCGAGTTCAAAGCCAAGGTCAACAAAAAGGGGCAAGCGGCCGACCCGGTCACGAGCTTGACGATCTTCACCGTTCGCGAAGGCCGCGGCGTGGGAGTGACGCCGGAGGGGGGACTGGCCAAGGGCGAAGCCGAATTGTTCACTTCCAAGCCCGAAGTCGCCGAGAAGAAAGGTCCCAAGGTCAAGGGCGAAGACGACCCGGTTTATCTGGTCGCCGGCCAGATCACCAAGCTCAGCCGATTGGGCGAAATGACCATCAATTGCGCCGGCACCACCGTCAAGGCCGACCTGTCCAAAGACGCGAAGATCAGCGTGGACGTGAACCACCTGCAGTTCGCCCAGGTCGGCGACAAGGTCGATCTGCGAGCACGGTACCCCATGGGCCAAAAAGCCGCCGGGCAGGCCCTCGCGACGCAGATCACCGTCATCGGCGCCAAGCCGCTGGGGGAACCGAAGAAGCGGGTGCTGCCAGGTACGAAGCCCGGCGATGATGAAAAGGTAGAAGGTAAGAAGGACGAGACCAAGAAGGACGACGCTGAGAAAAAGGAATAGGGCCAAGATTCGCTCGCATGGACGAACAATCGCCGGCCCCGCCTGCACCCCCGAATCTCGCCACCGCCTATCACGAAGCGGGCCATGCTGTCATTGCGCTGGCGCTGGGTCGATCGGTGCAGCGGGTCAGCATTCTGCCCAATCAGTTGCGGCTGGGGCAGTGCGAGCTCAAGAAGGGAAAAGTGCGGCAGCAGCACGATCCCGTCGAGACGGATATTCTGATCCTGCTTGGCGGACTCGCGGCCGAGGCCCGCTTCACGGGCGAATATACCTGGGAGGGGGCGCAGCAAGATTTAGGCAGCGTCCGCACGCTCACCATTCGCCGCTCTGCCAGTCAAAAGCAAGTCGAGCGCTTGGAGCGACGGCTGCTCGATAAGGTCGAGCACCTGCTGGCCGATCCCGCCGTTTGGCTGGCGACCGAAATGATCGCCGCCGAACTATTGCGCAGCACCACGATCAGCGGTCGCACTGCCCGGCATCTGTTTGACCAAGCCGCGGCTCGAGTCGATTAGTACCGCCCGAACACCGGCTGCGGATAGAAGTAGCCAGGCGTCGGCGAATAGAAGGAACTGGGGCGCGTCGGTTGGTAGAAACCACCCGCGGGTTGCAGTGGCTGGCCATACGGCTGAATCGGCCGCGGCTGAACGTAGGGCTGAATGGCCGGTTGTTGCGCGTAGTATGAGGTTGTCGGCGCGGCTCCATAAGCGGGGGGCGCGTAATAGGAAGTGTTCGGGGCCGCCGGCAGCAAGCCTGGCTGTGCATTCGGCTGGGCATAGTAGGACGGAGCAATGTTGGCAGCGGGAACACCGTAACCGGGCGTAGCATACCCGGGAGCCTGCGGCAGATACGCAGGCGCGACCTGATAGACGGGGCGATAGGCGGGCGCTGACGGGAGCGAATAGCCGGCGGACACGCGATAGCGGGGCCAGGCAGCGTCACTCGTCGTGGCGTTCAGGCCGAGCAATGCGACCGCGGCGAGCATCGGCAGCGAAGTGTGAAAAATCTTAGGCATGGCAGGCGTCCCTCAAATCCAGCAGATTTTGATTTCAATTCAAGTTTTGGTGACATCTCGAAATGAATCTTAGGGGACGTTCCGCCCACGGCAAGTCATAACCGGTCGTAACGATCCAGAAAGTGCGGACCGCCATTCCGGTCATTCCGCCTGCGTAAGCAATGCCGGCGGTGCTGGCAGGCGTGGGTCGGGAGGCAGGAGGTCAGGATTCAGGAGTCGGGAGGTCCATTTAATTCGCAACTCTGATTTCCTGAATCCTGAATCCTGACCTCCCGATTTCCCGACTCCCGTGGTTCACCGCTTTCGACGAATCGCACTCGCGGCAGGCACGGTCTGCTCAGCCAACTCTTCACGCCAGGCATCAAGCAGTTGCAACAGGGCCTGATCGTGTGGAGTCAATTGGGGCGAGTTCACCAACGGAACATATTCGCCGCCGCCTCCCTGCGAATTACCAGGCAGTGGCGAACTGACGAGTTGCGCGCTCGGCCCGGCGAAGATGATGTCGGCTGCGATGCCTCGCGCCGGCGAGTCACTGGCGTCGGTGGCAATCAGCGTGGCGGGCAAGCTGGCATCGACAGAGATATCGCGCTGCGCCAACCGCACGCCGCTGCCGGGCCGCGTCGGGCGCCTCAGCAGGCGCGCGAGCGCATGGCCGAGCAGCAGCACGTAGACCACCGCGTTCCACGCCAGCACCGCCCACAGCGGCGGCGCGAGCAGGTTGATGCGCTGGCTGCTGCCGATGCTGTCGGCGAGCATGCCGGCGATCAGCCCGGC
>JAYTUF010000550.1:0-5758 GCA_043744755.1 Anatilimnocola sp. | reverse complement strand
GCCGCCTCAGGCTTTCGTCGCCCATGTTTGCTCCCAGGTACAGGCCACTGAGATGCTTGAACCCCGTTAGATGCTGCAAGCCCGCGTCGGAGGTCGCTGTGTTCGACAGCTCGAGGTGCTCGAGCTGATTCAAGCGCTGTAGCTGCTGCAGGCCGGCGTCCGTGATTGATGTGCCTGCCAGGCCTAAATACCTGAGCTGCGTCGCGTTCGCCAAATGAACTAGCCCTGCGTCATCGACGGCCGGCGCGTCCTCGATCATCAGCTCCTGCAATTGGGGCATGCGGGCGACGAATTCGAGCCCCTGCGACGTCAGGTTGGTTCGACTCAGGTTAAGCCGCTGCAGATTGGGCAGTTCGGGGAGGCGCGCGAGGGCGGCCTCCTCAAACCGAGCACGATCCAGCACGAGCTCTTCCAGGTTTTGAGCGATACGTAGGTCATCGAGCGAGGGAGTGATAACCACCGCGTCCAGATGCAGCGAGCGGAGCGTTGGTACTCGCGCGATATGGCCCAGTGCGTCTTTGTTGATCTTGGCGGCAAAGATGCGGACGGCCGAGAGCCGCGGCAATTCGCGGAGCGATTCGTATTGATCGGCCGTGGAATTGAATCCGAAATTGATTGACTCCACATAGGCAAATGTGTCATCCCCTAATACGCGACGCACTAGCCAAGGCCCGGGCGGATGCTCCAAAGCAGGATCGTCGGTCACCTGATAGTCATACTCAATATGGCCGCCCCCGGCTTGCACCTGCTTCACAATCCGCCGCTGATGTTGCAGGCGGGGCAGAACACTGCCGAGCCAACCGCAAGCCACGCCGATAATGAGCGTCAGCAGCAATAACGTCCGCAGGCTGAAGCGGAGCCCGCGTTTTGGGTGAGATTTCGCGGCTGAGGCTGAAGTGGTCATCTCGTAATGATCCTAGCCCAGATTACTCAGGTGTGAAGCGCTAGCGAAGGATTCACCGACGTTTTCTTCGCTTGCGCTTCAGGCTTCAACGCGCTGAGGGGTGGCCAGGGACCAATAGACGGGTGGGTGGCTGTGTTTTCGCGCTAGCGATAACACGGCTGAGCGGCGAGTTGACCCGGCGCTGCGAAAGCGTTTGGAGTTGTTTCCAGGTCGGTGGGGAGTCGTTGCGATCCCAAACGAGCGGTTGGGGTGTCTTGCCGCATACCGCTTACTTCGTGCGCAGCTCTTTGGGGACGTTCGTTTTCTACAAAAAACTTGGCCAGCGTGGACCAGACTTGTCCAGGGTGGAGCGTCTAATGGTAGACGGTTGATCTCTGACAAATTGGTTGAGTTGGCAGTGGTGCGCGGAAACAGCGGGTAAACGTCAACGGCGACGCCCGGTGTCGCCCTAGCGGGCTTCATTCCTAGCGGGGATCCGTGTCCCACGGTTCGCGCGGTGGGCTATTCTCTACCGCCCTAACGGGCTACGCATTTTGGCACTTCAGCCGCGGAGCGGCGACAGATAATAGCCCAGTGCGCAAGCACTGGGAATTGTCGTGCCTCGATTCCCCAAGCCCGGCAGGGCGGCAGGTGGGAATGGAAACGAATCTCGGCTGTCAATATAGTGATCGCGGGGGGACCGGCTGAAGCCGGGACTCCAACGGGCGAAAGATTATCACCCCACCCGAATGAGTTGTTATCGGATTGCTGATGATGTTATCGATAAGTCGTTATTGTGTGATTAGTAGTAAATTGATAAGATGAGGGCGGGTAACGGGTTACGGCAAGACATGGTCGCTGTCTGGGGTGTTGAAATCGGGTGCGAAGGGGTTATCACGGATGGGAATGCCTGGCCGCATTCCGCTTACTTCGTGCGCGGCTCTTGGGAACGTTCGATTTCATTCCGCGCGGGCCACCCTAATCCCCACGGGTCTATCGCCACGCTATAATCCGCGCTTCACCTCTCTCAGGAGCTTGCCTTGAAAGATTTTGTGTATGCGGCCCCGACCACGTTGGAACAGGCGACTCGACTGCTGCAGGAAGCGAACGGAACCGCCAAGGTGCTGGCGGGCGGGACGGATATCATCGTGCAGCTCCGCGAAGGGATGCGCGATGCGGACCTGGTCGTCGATGTGAAGAAACTGCCGGAGCTGCAAGAGCTGACGTTCTCGGCTACGCATGGGTTGCGACTCGGCGCGAGCGTGCCATGCCAGCGGGTTTACGACCATCCGCAGCTCTCTGCGTTTTATCCAGCCCTGGTCGATGCGGCGAAGATTGTTGGCGGCTGGCAGATTCAAAGCCGGGCGAGTGTCGGCGGCAACCTGTGCAATTCATCCCCCGCGGCCGACACCATCCCGGCCCTGATCGCCCATCATGCTTATTGCGAAGTGGTGGGGCCGAATGGCAAGCGGAATGTGCCCGTCGAGCAGTTTTGCACCGCGCCGGGGAAGAACGTGCTGCAGAAGGGGGAGTTGCTGGTCGCGATTGTTTTTCCGCCCAGCTTGTCGCACAGTGCCTCGGCCTATGAGCGGTTCATTCCGCGGAATGAAATGGATATTGCGGTCGTCGGCGTCGGTTCCCGCGTGCAACTGAATGCGGCCTGCGACACGATTGAGTTCGCCCGGATTGGTCTCGGTGCTGTCGCGCCGACGCCCAAGTACGCTCAGGAAGCCAGTGAATGGCTGGCGGGCAAACCGGCGACGGAAGCCAGTTATGCCCAAGCGGGCGAACTTGCGAAAAAAGTGGCCACGCCGATCAGCGATATGCGTGGCCCCGCCGAATATCGCACGCACCTGGTGGGCGTGCTGGTGAAGCGGACGTTGCTCACGGCAACGGAGCGGGCGAAGGCGTTTACGAATCCGTAGTTCCTAGATCATTCGAGGAAATCGATTGTGGCCAAGAAGACCGTCGTCACTGCCGAGATCAACGGCGCGTGTACCGAGTTCCTGTGCGAGCCGCGGCAGAGCTTGCTGGAAGTGCTCCGCGATACGTTGCACCTGACCGGCAGCAAGGAAGGTTGCAACAACGGCAACTGCGGGGCGTGTACGGTGCTGCTGGATGGCCAGCCGGTGCTTAGTTGCCTGGTGTTGGGCGTAGAAGCCGAGGGGGCCAAGGTGGAAACCGTTGAGTCGCTGGCTCAGAACGGCAAGCTCGCGCCGCTGCAGCAGTGCTTTTTGGAAGGGGCCGCGCTGCAATGCGGTATTTGCACGCCGGGGTTCCTGATCGCGACCAAAGCCTTGCTCGCAAAGTATCCGCAGCCCAGCGAACATGAGATTCGTTTTCACCTGGCCAACAACCTGTGTCGCTGCACGGGGTATGACAAAATTGTGAAAGCCGTGCAAGCGGCTGCGGTATGTTCCAAGTGATCTCCCCGTAGCTGAATTCGCCAGAATTCAGACGAGTAAGACTTCAAAATCGATGATCGGAATTCTGGCGAATTCCGCTACACCGAATCCTATTCACGATTGAAATGCACATGGAAGACCTCTACCTCGGCAAGACGAATTACAAAGTCATCGGCCAGCGGCCTATTCGTCATGATGGGGCCGACAAAGTCACCGGCAAGGCGATTTACACCGCCGATTTGCAACTGCCGAACATGGCCCACGCACGGCTGGTTCGCAGTCCGCACGCGCACGCGCTCATCAAGCGGATCGATGTTTCGCAGGCCCTGAAAGTGTCCGGCGTGCTGGCGGTGGTCACTGCTGATGACTTTCCGAATTTGGCCGAGAAGATCGCCGTCATGGGTGAAGCCGGCGCCGTCAACCTCCAGCATCTGGCTCACAACTGCCTCGCGCAGGGCAAGGTGCTCTATAAGGGGCACGCGGTCGCGGCGGTCGCGGCGACCAGCGTTCACATTGCGGACGAAGCGGCGAAGAAGATTGTTGTTGAATATGAACCGCTGCCCAGTGTCACCTGGGTGCTCGACGCGATGCAGGCCGACGCGCCGCTGCTGCACGCCGATTTGCGCACCGACGAGATGGGGAAGAAGGACCAGCGGCCCTCGAATGTCGCCGTGCATATCGCGTTTGCGCAGGGCGATACGATTGAAGGCTTCAAGAAATCGGACATCATCATCGAGCGCGAGTTCCGCACGGCCAGCGTGCATCAAGGCTATATCGAGCCGCACGCCGCAGTCGCGATGTGGAATGAAGATGGCCGACTGAAGATCTGGACGGCCACGCAAGGCTCGTTCACCTGCCGCCAACAAACGGCCGAGTTGCTGCAGATTCCGGTCTCGCAAGTGCTCGTCGTCCCTTGTGAAATCGGCGGCGGCTTCGGCGGGAAGATTACTGTTTATCTCGAACCGGTCGCGGCGATGCTCAGCAAGAAGTGCGGCCGGCCGGTGAAGATGACCATGCAACGAGCGGAAGTGTTTGAAGGAACCGGTCCCACGCCTGGATCGTATGTGCGAGTGAAACTTGGCGCCAAGAAAGACGGCACGCTCGTCGCGGGCGAAGCCTGGCTGGCGTATGACTGCGGCGCGTTTCCCGGCGGCATGATCGGCCCCGGCAGCATGTGCGTCTTCAGTTGCTATGACATTCCGAACGCGATGGTCGATGGCTTCGATGTCGTCAATAACAAGCCCAAGACGCAGGCCTATCGTGCGCCAGGCAGCACGCAGGCGGCGTTTGCGACCGAGCAGGTCATGGATGAGCTGGCGTTGCAATTGAAGATGGACCCGATTGAGCTGCGTCTGAAGAACGCGGCGAAGGAAGGAACGCGCCGCGTCGATGGCCCGGTCTATCCGCGGATTGGTTTTATCGAAACTCTCGAAGCGGCCCGCAATTCAGACCATTGGAAATCTCCGCTCACCGGCAAGAATCGGGGCCGCGGTCTGGCCAGTGGTTTTTGGTTCAATATTGGCGGCGCGTCGAGTTGTTCGGCCAGCGTCATGGAAGACGGCAGCGTCAACCTGATCGAAGGCTCGACCGACATTGGCGGCACGCGAACCAGCGTGGCCATGCAACTGGCCGAGACGATTGGCATCAAATCCGAAGACGTCCATCCTCAAGTCGCCGATACCGATAGCGTCGGCTACACCTTCCTCACCGGTGGCAGCCGCGTGACGTTCGCCACGGGCTTGGCCGCGTATAAGCTCGGCCTCGACCTGCAGGCTCAAATGCAAGACCGCGCGGCCCGCTTGTGGAAATGCACGCCGGCCGACGTGAAGGTGGAGGATGGAACCTATTCGCACAACGGCGAGAAACTCACGTTCAAAGAACTCGCGGTGAAGATTAGTGCCTCTGCCATGGAGCCTGTCATCGGCCAAGCCAGTGTGTGCCCCGAAGGTTCGACCAACGGCTTTGGCACGCACATCGCCGATGTGGAAGTCGATCCCGAAACGGGCAAAGTGACCGTGCTGCGCTATACCGCGATTCAAGACGCGGGCAAGGCGATTCATCCCAGCTATGTCGAAGGGCAGATGCAGGGCGGCGCGGTGCAAGGAATCGGCTGGGCATTGAACGAAGAGTATTTCTTCGACTCAAAAGATCAGATGCGAAACGCCAGCTTTCTCGATTACCGCATGCCAACCTGCCTCGATGTGCCGATGATCGAGACGATCATTGTGGAAGTGCCCAATCCGAGTCATCCTTACGGTGTCCGCGGCGTGGGCGAAACGCCCATCGTCCCACCACCCGCGACCATCGCCAATGCGATTCGCGCGGCGACCGGCGTGCGGCTGACCGACCTGCCGATGTCGCCGCCCAAAGTTTGGAAGGCACTGCAGAAGTAGCGTTAGGTTGGGAGGGCGTAGATTGGGAGGGCGTAGATTGGGAGGACGTAGATTGGGAGGGCGAGGCTCCTGCCGAG
>JAYTUF010000549.1:0-5766 GCA_043744755.1 Anatilimnocola sp. | reverse complement strand
CGGGGGCAGCGTCGCTCCAAGTAGCAGTGCGGTCGTGGCGATTGTCGGCGTGGCAGCAGGTGACGAAGTCGTCCAGGTCGGTGCGCTTCAGCGGATTGGTCTTCAGTGTGAATTCGATGTTCGTGCGGAAGTCATAGACCCAAAGGCGTTCGGTCCAGGGGACTTCGCGGGCGGGCTTGCGGTCGAAGAACAAGACGTTCGCCTTGACCCCCTGGGCGTAGAAGATGCCGGTGGGCAGACGCAGGAGCGTGTGAACGTCGCACTCGTGGAGTAGCTTCCGCCGCACGGTCTCACCTGCGCCGCCCTCGAACAATACGTTGTCGGGGACGACGACGGCGGCGCGTCCGTTCGTTTTGAGCAGGCTTTTGATGTGCTGCACGAAGTTGAGCTGCTTGTTGCTGGTGGTCGCCCAGAAGTCGTCGCGCAGGTAGCTGATGGCTTCCTTCTCGTCCTTGCCTTCCTCGTTGACAATGGTGATGCTGCTCTTTTTGCCGAAGGGCGGATTGGACAGGATCATGCTGAAGTGCTCGGAGGGCAGGCTGGCGAGGGCATCGGCCACATGGATGGGACTGTCTTCGCCGCCGATCTCATGCAGCATCAGGTTCATGGCGGCGAGGCGGGCGGTGTTGGCGACGATCTCCCAGCCTTGCAGGGCGTCTATTCGGAGGTGCTTTTTCTGGTCACGGTCCAGGGCGAAGTGATGGGAGACGTAGTCATGGGCGGCCAGCAGGAAGCCCGCCGTGCCGCAGGCGGGGTCGGCAATGGTATCGCCGGGCTGGGGCCGCATGGCATCCACCATCGCCTGAATGAGCGGGCGGGGCGTGAAATACTGGCCGGCCCCGCTTTTTGTGTCCTGGGCGTTCTTCTCCAGCAGGCCCTCGTAGGCATCGCCCTTGATGTCGGCGTCCAGGCCGGTCCACGTCTCTTTGTCAATCAGGTCGGCAATCAACCGCCGCAGCTTGGCGGGGTCCTCGATCTTGTTCTGGGACTTGCGGAAGATGACGCCGAGCATTCCCGGCTTCTTGCCCAGTTCTTCCAGGGTGTGCCGGTAGTGGACTTCCAAGGGGTCGCCGTCCAGGGCCATCAATGAAGTCCAATCATACTCGGCGGGGATGATAGAAGGTCTGTTCCAGGGCGGCAGAGTCCGCTCGTGGGCCATTTTGAGGAAGAGCAGATTGGTAAGCTGCTGGACGTAATCCCCGTAGGACAGGCCGTCATCGCGGAGCAGATTGCAGTAATTCCAAAGTTTGGCGACCAGCGCCGCCGATCCGTTGTTGCTCATTCGCGTCCTTCTTGTAATGGCGTTTCATCCGCCGCGTCAATGATCTGGATAATGGCGGGGGCGACGAACACGCGGTTTCGCTGCTTGCCGGTGGACTCAATCAACATCCCGTCGGCCAGCAATTTGTTCAGGCTTAATGCTACGGCCCGGCGCGTGACATGAAGGCGGGCGGCGGCCTGTGCGATGTTGATAGCAGGATAGGCGAAAAGCTCGTCAGTCAGTTGCAGGGTGAGGGCTGAAACGCGCGCCCCCTGCAAGCGTCGCCGATATGTTTCCCGCAGTTCCATCAGCCGGCCCGCACGTCGGATGCCGTCACGGCCCTGTTCGGCGATACCAACGAGGAAAAAAGCCATCCACTCCCCCCAGGCGTTTTTCTGGCTAACGCCTAGAAGCCGATCTACATAGTCGTCCCGATGGCGTTCAAAGTAAGCTGAGAGGTAGAGTAGGGGTTCGGGAAGCAATCCGTCGGCACACAGTAGGAGCGTGATGAGCAGACGACCAATGCGTCCGTTGCCGTCCTCGAAGGGGTGAATAGTTTCAAATTGATAGTGGATGAGTGCTAGGCGCACGAGCGGCGGCAAGTCCGAGGGTGCCTGGATGTAGCTTTCGAGGGCGTCTAGAGCGTCGTTCATCTGCGGCACAGGGGGTGGAACGAAGCGGGCATGTTCCAAGCGTCGGCTGCCTTCGGCGATCCAGTTCTGCTTGGTTCGGAACTGGCCGGGTGACTTGTCCTGGCCACGTACATCCCGCAGCAGCGTTTCGTGCATTTCTTTGAGGAGTGCTAAGGAGATGCGGCGGCCTTGCCGAATGTAATGCAGGCCATATTCCAGCGCACGAATGTAGTTGACGACTTCCTCTATATCATCAGACTGCGGCGCTTCGGTGCGTTCCGATGCTTCAAAGACGAACAGGTCTGAAAGTGAAGCCTGCGTTCCCTCAATGCGGCTGGAAAGGACTGCTTCGCGCCGTAGGAAAGGATTGATAAGCAGGTGTGGGTTCGGCAGATTGCGAGCCACGCCCGCGAGTTCACTGACGGCCCGATCGGCGTCCGACAACACGCGCACCAGCGGCCAACTTAGCGGTACTTCTGGCGGCAGGCTGTGTGGGGTAAAGGCTTCATATCCCAGTGTGGATTGAATGATCTCGCCGGGGGCATCATGAGTAAAGTTTTCTCGTCGCATCGTTATGATACTATAGTACCGCAACACAAACCGTTATGATACTTTTTGCCGAAAAGTATCATAACGATGCTAGGCACAATAGGTCGGCGTGTAGTTCATTTCCCGAAGCCGCTTCTTCGCCTCGCGCTTTTCCTCGGCAGTGAACAGACTGGCATACTTGGGATTGAGGGCGGCGGCTTCGCAGCTCATGTCTAGCCGCTGGATTTCCCAGAGGTGGGTCAATCCGGCCTGGGTATCGGGCGTTTGGAGCAGGCGCTTGACGGCTTCCACGCCGCCGTGTTCAGCGACCATTTGCAGAAAATAGTTTGGGTTGTATTGGTACTTTATCCGTAGCTCCACGCTCCCGTCGACCATGTCCTGATGGAACTGTTTTTCAAGCGGCGTCATTGTGTCTGTAGGTGGCGTTAGGCTTGTCCCTCCGAACCAAGTTATTTATTCTTGGTGATCTGGATAACTGGCTCACGCAGGCAATCGAAAAACTTCACCATTAATCGTGCGCCGTCCGTTTTCAACGCTTCCAGTTGCTCGGGAGTATCTGTAATCGCACCTTCGACGTAATATGCAACGCGAGATGCTTTTTTGTCATCTAATCGCTCCCAGCTAAGTGTATGCCCAAAAGACTGTTCGATTGGATCCTTCTTATCGCTAAGAGCATCAAAGAAAACTTTATTCCTGTTGACATCTCCCGAACCAACATACAATTCCACTCGAAATTTATGGTGAAGGCCAAAGACAGCGATTAGACGCGACTGTCCTTCCGTTAGGATCTTAACGACGTGCCAGCTTTGTCCGGTGGGCGATCCCTCTCTCACCTGAAAATCTTGGTATGTGCGTAGTTCCTTCACAAGGCCGTTGAAGAAGTCAATGAACGCTCTATCACGGCCGGCAAGCCGACTGAACTTAACTCGTTCTTCGCTGATATTTAAATACGATACTCGCCAGCCAGCGTCCAGCCATTCCTGTGATTGCACATGGCTTTTGGAGTCGTTTGCCCACCACGAACGATGCTGCCGCGCAAAACTAGGCAACTCGCTCCCGATAGTTGCTTCAATCTGCCTGAAAGTCAATTCATGTTCTTTGACGGCGATTGAAAGGTTTCGCAAATATAGGGCGAGCATGGCATACTTGCTATCGTTGGCTTGTGGTTCCTCGTGTTCTGTTTCCAAGATAACATCAGCAACACCGTCAGACGAAGGAATCACCAGAGCTGGCTGATCCACAGGTTGCAGACCTACGACTTCGGCTACTGCCGGTCTAGGAAACGCGTTAAAAACAGCGTTCTGATGACGCTGAAGCCATTCAATGCAAAAGCGGAGCCGAACTCGTTCCGGCTCAGTGACTTCCCCCTTAAAATGAGCGAGTTTATTCCGAGTTTCACGGACATCATCCAATAGCTTCCTGATTCCGATTTTCTCAACTGTGAAGGCTTTCTCGTAGAATTGCCATCTGTCCCCCGAAAAAAGCAGATCCTCGATCTCTGAAAATGTGAGTTCTGTGAAAGGCTTCACCTTCCTGGGAGCGGGTGTCAAAATATCAAAAGCCACCTTGATCGACACCGGGCTCGCGTCTGAG
This sequence comes from Anatilimnocola sp., assembly GCA_043744755.1. Classification (GTDB taxonomy): domain Bacteria; phylum Planctomycetota; class Planctomycetia; order Pirellulales; family Pirellulaceae; genus Anatilimnocola. The sequence continues at coordinate 1,731 of JAYTUF010000549.1, read as the reverse complement.
GCTAAATTCTCCTGTTTTAGATATTCCAGTACAGCCTGTCTAAATCGGCCCATATCCTGCCCAGAAGATGATAGTTTGCTGATCGCCGTGTTTAGCTCTTGGCTATCGAGATTTTCTTCATCGCTTTCTTGAGTGTTTGGGAAAGCGGCGAGAATAAAGTCACGCAGTGTTCGCTCAATGTCCTCAACTAGCATGATGTCTTCGGCCCGCCGCCGAAAGTATTCCGAGGTATCGTAGTCCGTCACGATGCCGGTCAAGATACCTTGACTATCCACAATCAGTACGGCGTAAGCATCACGCAAACCATCTAAAAGCTCGAATAGGTCATCCTCAGGTGCGAATATTTTTGCCGTGCAAGAGGCATCGCGAACGTGTAAACTGTTGATTGTGGTCTGGAAGTGGCTCAGGCTGCGAAGGATCGAATCGCTGGTGATCAGACCTTCGGCCTGCCCATGCTCGTTTACGATGGGTAACTGGCTGTAATCATGTCGCATCATCACCTGGAGTGCTTCAAGAGCTGTGGTCTTCGGAGTGACGGTTACTGGCTTCGATCGCCCTTGAATCAGGCTTTTGACAGGGAAGGGCATTCTCGTTCCTCAGTGGATGGCAGAAGCCGCCTCTTGTTCGGCTGAGAGATTAGAGAAAAGATTGAGCAAGTCTTTCTCACTTTTTGCACCGTTGACCTGTTTCATAGTGCTTCGCTTTGGCTTTGGGGTGTGGGAGGCGGCTATCCGCTCGGTTTTGATCCGCCTCAACAGGACGCTCGCCGGTTCGTCGTCTGGGTCCTGCGGCACAAGCCGCCCGGCAAACGCTTCTTTGAGAACCGCCTGCCGCAGCCGCTCCGCGCGTTTCAGGTTCGCCTTGACCACCTGCTCCAAGTTGTCCACGACGGACAGCCGACGCTCCACCTCGGCCACGATGCGCTCTTGCTCCGCCAGAGGTGGTAATCCCATAATAATATTGATCATACGAGTCAAGCCTAAATCTTGATTTCCGACACCATGTGTATATTTCTGTGCTTGCATGTAGCAAAAGGGAGAATTCAAGGCGTGTTGGACGTAAAATGCCTCGACCACTTTGGAAAGCTTGAGGACTGCTACATGTACCCACACGCTGAACTCATGGTTGTATGTATTAACACGGGCAATACCGGTCGTGCCACCTTTGGTGTAAAGAATGTCGCCTAAGTTCGGTTTACAGCGTTTGGACAGTTCTTCGTGAAGTTCCTGACTAATGTATTTGGCGGTCGTAAAATCAACACCATTCGGCCGTATGTTGCCTCCGCTTATGAAAGGCACTCCATCCTTAACATACTTTGGCGAGAAATGGGGACCATCCTTGACTGACCATGTGATTTGCCCTATACTCGCCCAAACCCACCCCGCTGGCACCTCCGGCAGCCCGCTCGTGTTCGGCGCGGCAGGCTCCTGATACTTCGCCATCCACGCCCCATTCAGCGCCAGCTTCCCCTGTGCCTCCATCTTCGCCAACTGTTCCGCCTCCCACCGCGCCCGCCGCTCCGCCAGGATGCGCGTCAGCAGCACGGCGGCGGGTTCATAGTCCCGGCCTTCCTCCTGGGCCAGTGCAGCCTCGGTGGGCACCAGCCGCCCTTCACAGGCGGCTTGCAGGACGGAGGCGCGGTAGCGTTTGAGGGTGGCCTGAACGCGCTTGAGGTTGGCGACGCCGGCATCCAGAAGGGAAAACTGCCTCTCGATCTCGGCGACGATGCGG
>JAYTUF010000548.1:0-5783 GCA_043744755.1 Anatilimnocola sp. | reverse complement strand
GGGAGTCGGGAGTCGGGAGTCGGGAGTCGGGAGTCGGGAAAAGTTGTCTCAGATTATTTGCATTTCGGTATTCCTAATATTTTCTTAATTCGTATTCTCCCTGACCTCCTGATCCCTGACCTCCTGATCCCCGGCTCCTGCCGCCGCCCCCGCTCAGTCCAGCAGCTCTGCATCGGGCCGAATGGACAGATACCATTGTTTCCAGCGATTGCGGAGACTAATGAGTGTTTCTTTCGTGGGCGTATCGAGCGGCATCACCCCTTCCAACTTGCGGCTGTTGAATCTCAGGCCGCGGTCGGCAGCTCGGATAATGCGGATATCGGGGTCGCTCAGCGCGTAGAGTAGCACGGGAACATTATCGAGATCGCGAACCTTCGCGAGCGACCGTACGGCCACCAGCCGCGTTTCAAAAGAAGGCGCCGAGACCATCGCTCGCAAGCGAGTGATCTGTCCGGCGCGGCGGGTGATATCGGGATCGAGCGAAACAACCTGTTTCGATTCAGCCATGCGAGCGAGCTCGGGATTGTCTTTGTCATCGAGAATCCCCAGCAACTCATCGACCGTGCCGGTGAGCGGCGAATCGACCAGCTTGCCATTGCGTTCTTTCATGTTCTCCGTATTGGGCGGCAGGCCCATGCCACCGACCAGCGTTCCTTCGCCCAAGGCTTCGGCCCGTTTGATCGCTTTGCGGGTGCCGCGGGACAGTACGAGAATCGTAAACGCGGTGGCGACGGCGGGAGTATCGCTGCCATCCCAATAACCTTCGGGAAGCAAGTCCTTCTTGAATTTGCCGTACAGGTCGTCATACCATTTGGGTTCTTCGTGCCGATCGCGTTCGATTTCTTCGCGAAAACTCTCATACCGTTCATAAGCATAAAAAGCATAATGGGCCCATTCAGGCGGTTCGAGCGTGAATCCCTTCTGCATCCATTGCTTGCCATCCTGCATGGACTTCCGCACCTGCCCCCCATCGACGGTCGTGGACGGTCGCCGCCGAATAACCTGCTTGGCTATTTTTTTGTCCTCCACTTCCTGCAAGGCCGGTGGAATCTTCTCGCCGGCCTTGGCTGGATCGACGACCGGATTGCCGCCAGGGAGCACCACCAGATCGTTTAAGGCATAGAGCGAACCCAAGGCGGCAGCGGTCAGCGACATCGTGGGCGTCGATTGATCGACGCGGACGCCCACCTTCCCTGAATCTTGCCCTTGATAACCCCAGCCGCCCAGCTTGTCCTGTGTGCGCAACAGCCAGTTCATGGCTCCTTCGATATTCGCCATCGGGACGTCGTAATTGTGCCGATCCGCATACCACATCGCCAGCACGCCGTACTGCGTTTGCGACGTATCGCCCGTGGGCGTTGGTTCATAAGTCCAGCCGCCGTTCGCCTTCTGCCGCTTCAGCAGTTCGGTGAGCATCTTCTGAATGAGCGGGCGATGCTTCTCTTCTTCCATTTCAACCAAGAAGATGATCATCAGGGCCAGGTTGTAATTGTCGAGCGCCGCGTGGGGCTCGAATTTGGTCTTATAACACTCGTCGATGACGGCTTTGACCTTGGGAAAGGAGGTATCCCGGCCGTTCTTTTTGAAAGCCCGCGCGATCAAGCACTTGCCGCCAATCTGATCGTGGTTAGCAGTCGTGAGATACTTCAGCCCTTTCTCGACCATGTCGCGCACTTCGGCGCTATCCGGATTGACTGCCGCGGCTTGGGGTAGATTGCCGCAGCAGACAGCAGCCAGAACTGCGAGCAGATAAGATCCAGGCCGGCGGATGATGCCACGGAACAGTTGCATAGCGGCCTCGATACAGAAGAATTGCCGGCCCCAGGGGGGGACGATACCGGATAAGGAAGCTGAAATGGCAACGAAAGTCCCTAGCGCGATGCTAGTGCGGGTGAAGGGCAACGTCAAGTCTGGCGCGGGATATGGAAATGCCGCCAGTTTCTCGCTCACTCTGTTGTGAAATCAATTGGGTGCTTTCATAATTCTGCTTGGAATTGAATACGCTGCGGAGGCCGTGCGTTAAAATGAAAGTTCGCGAGGTGATTAAACTGATCGAGGAGGATGGTTGGCGACTGGTTCGGCAACGCGGCAGCCACCGGCAATTCAAGCATCCGGCAAAGCTGGGATTGGTAACGGTTGCGGGACAGCCGTCCAAGACCCTTGCCCCGAAAACGTTAAAGAGCATCCTGCGGCAAGCGGAGGTTTCCCCATGAAGTATTTGATTATTTTGGAACCAACGGACACAGGGTATTCCGCCTATTCCCCGGATCTCGATGGGTGTGTTGCCGCAGGTGATAATCGCGATGAAACCATCGCCTTGATGCAGGAAGCGATGGCCTTTCATATTGAAGGCCTGGAAGCGGAAGGTTTGCCCATTCCCGAGCCCCGTAGTGAGGCCGCGATTGTAGAGCTGGCTGCGTAGCTGCCGAATTCGAGCAAGGCAGTGCGGGGAGAGTACAATGAGAGCGGCGCTGGTCTTGAAAACTAGCTGGCTTGGAAAGATAGAGCGAGGATTGGCCCATGTTGTACCGCGTTCCATTGGTGTTCACGCCGCAGCCGGAAGGGGGCTATACGGTCAGTTCCCCCGTGTTGCCGGAGTTGTTGACCGAGGGGGATACGTTGGAGGAAGCCCACGCCAACGTCCGCGACGCCTTCGAGGCAGTTGCGGAGTTGTACGCGGATCGAGTGGAAAGGGCCGGCTGAAGCCGGAACCCCACCTACGCCAGCCCACATGCCTGCTTCGCCCGCGTGAGCACTTCATTCGCCTTCTTCCTCGCTCGTGTCGCGCCGTCGCGGAGGATTTCCGCGACCTGCGCCGGGTCGGCGGCGAGCGTCTCACGTTTCGCGCGGGCGGCGGCGAAGAAGGTTTCTGCCGCGTCGGCGAGGGCCTTCTTGACGGTGCCGTAGCCGAAGCCTCCCTGGCGATAGAGAGCGGCCATTTCCTCGCGCTGCTCTTCGGTCGCGAACAGGCTGAAGAGTTGATAAAGGTGGTCGGCGTCGGGGTCTTTGGGATCTTCCATCGCCCGGCTGTCGGTGGTGATCCGCATGATCTTTTTGCGCGCCGCCGCGACAGGCTCGAACAGCTCAATGGTGTTGTTGTAGCTCTTCGACATCTTCTCGCCATCGAGGCCGGGCACCTTGGCGGTTGCTTGCAGCACCCGCGGCTTAGGGAGCGTGAAGACCTCGCCGAACTGGTGATTGAAGCCGCCGGCGATGTCGCGGCAGACTTCGATGTGCTGAATCTGATCTTCGCCGACGGGGACGACGTCAGCGTCGTAGGCAAGAATGTCGGCGGCCATCAGAACAGGGTAAGTGAAGAGGCCGGCATCGGCGGGTAGCCCTTTGTCCTTTTTGGCTTTATACGCATGGCAGCGTTCGAGGTGCCCCATCGAAGTGCCGGTCATTAGCAGCCAGCAGAGTTCGCTCACTTCGGGCACGTCGGACTGCACGAACAACACCGCCTGTTGCGGATCGAGGCCCAGCGCGAGCAGATCGAGCGCGGCATCGAGGGTGTAATTCCGCAGCACTTCGCGGTCGCGGATCGTGGTCAGCGCGTGCAGGTTGGCAATGAAGTAATAGGCTTCGTTGCCATGCTGCAGGTCGATGTACTGGCGGATAGCGCCGAAGTAGTTGCCCCAGTGGAACCGCCCCGTGGGCTGAATGCCGGAAAGAACTTTCATATCACTTGGTCGATTTCGTTTGGAGGGTTCCCACCACTTCACTCACCGATGTCGCACCGAGTTCCGCGAGCGCAGCGGGCAGCGCCGCGGCCAGCTTCGCCGTGACCGTGGGATCATAGTAATTAGCCGTGCCGATTTGCACGGCCGCTGCGCCGGTGACGAGGAACTCCATGACATCGTCAATGGTGGCAATGCCGCCGATGCCGATGATGGGAACTTTCACCGCCTGGGCGACTTGATAAACGCAGCGGAGCGCGATGGGCTTGATCGCGGGGCCGCTGAGACCGCCGACGATGTTGCCGAGCATGGGTTGCCGCTTCCGCCAATTGACAGCCATCCCCAGCACGGTGTTCACCAGGCAAAGTGCATCAGCGCCGCCATCGGTGGCCGCTTTGGCGATATCGACAATGCGGGTCACATTCGGCGTGAGCTTCGCCAGGATCGGCAACTTACAACTGTCACGCACGGCCGAGACAAGTTTCAAACAAAGCGCGGGATCAGCGGCAAAATCAACGCCGTGGGCCACATTGGGACAGGAGATATTTAGTTCGACGGCAGCGACGTTCTTCTGGTCAGACAAAACCGCGGCCATCTCGACGAACTCATCCAGCGTGCTGCCGGCGATGCTCACAATCACCGCGGTCGGCAAGGTCTGCAGGTACGGCCAATGATGTTCGAGAAACGCCGCGAAGCCATCGTTATCGAGGCCGATGGAATTGAGCAGTCCCGCCGCGGTTTCGACCGTTCGCCAGGGCTTGTTCCCCGCGCGAGCCGCTGCGGTGATCGTTTTCGGAACGATGCCGCCCAGCTGTCGAAAATCGACCAGCGATTGCATTTCCCGCGCGTAACCAAACGTGCCCGAGGCAGCCAGGATGGGATTGCGGAGCGACAGTCGCCCCAGCGAAACGGCAAGGTCGGGTGCGGGCACGGGCGATCACGGTGAAGGACGCAGAACACGAGAGCCGGTTCGCGACGACCGATTCGCGCGAACCATTAGCTCCGAGTCTATCCCCTGCCGGAAAAAGGGACAATCGCGGGCATTTCGTAGCCCGGTCTCTCCGAGACCCGAGAATCTTGCCCACGCTCACGCGAAACGTGAACACATTACAGCGGTTCGAGCGCCTGATTGATCTGGCCGATGTAGAACATCGCCAGGCGGGCGATGGCCAGGATCAGCACTAGCCCCACGGTCACAAAGGTGACCGCCGTAGCGGCCATCGTGAGCAGCCGCATCGCGCCTTGGGCTTTGTCTTCGTATTGCTTCGTGAGCCGCAGTAGCGACTCATTCGTGGTGCCGGCGATCTCGGCCGTTTCCAATGAGAACAGAAAATCGTCGGGGAAAGCGCGAGTTTGAGCAAAGGCTTCGTGGAAGGATTGACCGCGACCGACGGCCGATGAGATGGCGGCCGAATGTTGTTGATAGTAAGAATTCTGCGTCGCCGCGACGGCCAGTTCAACGACCCGCCGCGCATCCATGCCGCTTTCGAGACCCAGCGCGAAGGACCACGTCATTCGCGACAATGAGAATGCTTCCAAGCAACCGCCAATCACCGGCAACCGCATCGCGATGCGAACGGGCGCTGTTCCAAACCAGCCTCGCAGCAGGGCGTTGATCGCCAGCGCGATCCCCGCGATGACCGTAGCGACCGACGCGAGAAACAAGAGCGCGCCTGAACTTCCCGCGAGTCCCAGGCCCAGAATATCGATGCCGTCGCCGCCAGCCATGGCGTTGACAAAGCCATTGATATAAATGACGAGCGCGATGACGAACGTGGCAGCCGTCAGTTGCAGCATGGGCCAGGCGATGCCCAGGTAGAACAACTTCCGCATCGAGGCTTGCTGCTCATAATAATGAGCGAGCTTGAGCAGCACTTCATCAAGTTGGCCGGTCTTCTCGCCGATCTCGACCATCTGGCAAGCCAGCGGCGGAAAGTAACCGCCGCAACCGCGCATGGCGTCGGCCATGGTTCCGCCGGCGGAGACCTGCCTGAAGATGAACTCCATGTGCCGCCGATGCGCTTCCCGGCCGCGGGTCGCTTCCTGCTGCCAGACCCGGCGAATCTCGACACCCGCCTTCAGCGACTGGCCGACCCGCTGACAGAG
>JAYTUF010000547.1:0-5786 GCA_043744755.1 Anatilimnocola sp. | reverse complement strand
GCTGGGCTTGTCCCAGCGGGGCGGTCACTGATCTGCTACATGGCCGAGCATTCATCGGGCAGGTGACCGCCGGCCTTGTGCCGGTGGGGCCATCACTGAATGCCGACGTAGCCAATCAGTGATCGCTCCACGGGGACGAGCCCCGTGGTCGCGGAGTTTGATCATGGTTCATTGGTAGCTGACCAGTGATCGCCCCGCCGGCACAAGGCCAGCGGTCGCGAGGAGTCCGCATACTCGGAAGTTGTTTGATCGCGGGTCACCTCTTGTCTGCGAACTCAGAACTCAGAACTTCGTCACTGAAACACACTCTCGCCATCCGCAGCGAGCAGGAACACTCTTTGAGTTTCACCGCTGGTCACGCGAACGATATCGTAAGCCGGAATGCCGAGCGCGGCGAGTGTTTCGGCGGCGAGGGCGTGGGATTGATCGATGCTGTGGATCATCTCAGGCCGAGCAGACTCGCCGCAGTTGGGACACAGGGCTTCGGTCGCGGCGACGAGCTGCTGCGGACGCATGATCTGCCGCTGGTTGCCGCAGTTGCAATGCAGTCCGACGACTAAGTCGCGGTCGAGTTGCAAAGTGAGTGGCTGACCTTCGTCAAAATGCGACTTCGCCGCGGCGAACAATTCAGCCGCGGTTGCCGATGTCGCCGATAGTTCCAGCGAGATGGCCTCGGGATAAGTCTCATGGCTGAGGCAATCCTCGCGGCGTTGATAGTGGGTTGTATAAAAGTTATTCGACTGACCATTGAAGACAAGCGCCGCGCCAGGTTGCACCGGCAGGCCATGCAATAGTTTGAGTGCCTCCTGCGTTTGCAGCCCGGCAATCATCGAGGCAATCGTCGGCGCTGTTGGAACTTTACCAGCCAACAAATCCTCCCGTTTGAGCAGCGGGCAACTATAGCGCAGGCTGATCAAACGGTAGTCATTTTCCGTCATCGCGCATTCGTAGCAAGCGCTATCGGGCGGCACGAACACCTTCGCGACGCCGCTGATTTCCTGAATGCCGCCATCGACCCAGGGCGTGCCCACCTTCCAGCAACTGCGATTGACCCACAGGCGGGCTTCGCGATTATCGAGACAGCCGATGACCACATCAACATCGCGAAACACGCCCAGTCCGACATCGGTCATCACATTGCCATGTATGGGCACGACATGCGTATCGGGATTAATCTCATGCAGCATCTTCGCCGCGGCGAACGCTTTGCTCTTGCCGCGGTCACTGCTGCGAAACAGCACGGAGCGAGTCAGGTTCGATTCCTCGATCTCATCGAGATCAATGACCAGCACCTTGCCGACACCCAGCAGCACCAGATTCTTCAGCACCTCATTGCCCAGCGCTCCCGCCCCCACCACCAATATCTTCGAAGCGCGCAGCTTCTCCTGGTTCCACCAACTGATCAGCCGGAGGCGAGAGTAACGGTCGTCATCGTCGATGAGTAGTTCTGTCATGTTGCAGAGGGTAGCGGAGGAAGTTCTGAGTTCTGAGTTCTGAGTTCTGAGTTCTGAGTTCTGAGACAAGACAAGTCTAACGATGTTTCTCCTGTCTCCGAACTCCGAACTCAGAACTCAGAACTATGTTCCCAAGCACACAAAACCGCAATCCAGCACTTCCTCATTCCGCCAATGGAAGAAGCCGAGTTCTTGCCGGCGGGGATCGACGACCATGGCGATTTGCCAGGGGTTCGAGAAAAAGTTGCGCTGGATGAACAGATCATAGGCCGAGAGAAAAATGCCGAAGCCGGGATGCGTGTGTTGCCAACCGAGTACGACGGCACCTGGAAACCGCGTCTCCGCCTGGCGGTGCAGATCGGACCAGGTGTCGTGCGTGAAGGTCAACGATGCCGCCCGCGAAGTGGCTTGCACCGCGGGATGAAAATGGCGGATGATCACGCAGTTGGGTTCATCTTGATGAATCTCGCCGAGCAAAAAACCGCCCACTTCCCGGACGAGGTCCTTGCCCGAGTATTCCAAAATCTCTTCCAGCACCGGCTCTTCAATCACAACCACCGCGCCGCTGCGATACAGCGTCCCCAGTTGCCGCGCGTCGCGCAGTCGGTCGAGATCGAACGGTTCCTTGGCCCGCATGGAGGTCATAGCTATTGAATGAACATAATGTCCGAATCATTGGTTGCGGGGCGGACCATTTCGGCTTCCACCACATCGTTATCCAAAAAGATCACGCCCCCATCATCGGCGGCCGGCACGACCGCGCGAGCATTGGCGTTCGCGGGACGAATCGGCGCTCGCACCACCGGCGGTACGGAAGGACGAACCGCAGCGATCGGCTTGCGAGCCCCGTTTTTGACTTCTCGTTCACTTTCGGCGAGCGCAATCCCCGCCAACCGATCCCGCAGCGGCCGCTTATCCAGCGGCAGCACATACTGCGTCTGCGTCTTCGACCACAGCGCCGCTTCGCGATTGTACGGGCTGGTCTCGTCGTAATTCTCGTAACGCACCATGTCCCACAGCATGTGGCACAGTTCGTCCAGCGTCAGGCTCGGCACCCAATACGTGCCATAGCCGCCCAAACAAACCGAGCCGTTGCCCGAAATGTTGGGATGAAAAATCGGCGACTTCCAGCGAACCTCCGGCATCATCCGCGGGTAGCCAGCCCCGAGGCGAACGTGTACCTCGTGCCGTTCCTGCAGCTCGATGGGGCCGCTGTTCTCCTGCCGCATCATGCCGCGGCCGAGGAACCAAATGACATACGTCTCGGGCAAGTCACCATGCGTGGTGAAATGCAGGATCGAACTTTCGGCCTGCAACTGCTGCATCGCTTTGAGGTCGCTGTGCAGCCGGCGCAGGCGGGGAGATGTAGCGCTCATTCAATTCATCGAGCCAATAGAAAAGAAATGCAATGGGAGGGCGAGGCCAAGCCTTGGGAGGGCGAGGCTCCTGCCGAGCCGGGCAGACCGGGAGGTCTGCCGCCACGCGTCAACCGGCAACAATCTCAGGATAGACAATCAAGTGATGTCCATCCTGCACCGCCGATTCAATCAGCGTTTGCTCTTCACGCAGCCGCTTGCCACCCTCTTTGTGATCGAGGCTATAGCTCATCGGTTGCCCATCGGGGCCCATCACGGGGAGGTTCATCTTGGTGATGATGTTGGGCAGAATCCGCTTCACGGTCACGGTATCGGCAATCACCGCTTCCACGCTCTTCGCGCCGGTTTGATCCAGGAACGTCACCCGCGTTCCCTTGCGCGCCTCATTCGAAGACTCAGTATTGGACGGGACAGACATGACCTTTTCACTCCTTGCTGACAGAAATGTCGGCTTTGCAAGGTATTCGCTCACCGCGTCCTGATCTTACGGCATCCCGCAGCGAATTCCTACGGGCGGGCAGGAAAGGAGGCGAGAGGCGCGCGGCCAGAGACGGGGTAAATCATTCCGGGCAGCCGATTTACGAATCGCCCGACGCGTCGCAATCTGGGCGAACCCACCCCTGGCAAATGTTGAGTTCCCGACCACTTTCTCAACAGCGACACCCCGCTGCGCCCGGCAGCGGCGCTCATCCGTGTTGAGAAACCCACCCCATTTCTCAACACACCCTCCCGGTTGAGGGGTTCGGCAATTTAGCCACGCCCATCGACCGTTGATTACGATTTTTACGCTTTCGCGATTCCGCAGCGAATGGCTTTTTGGGCAGCCAGTTTCGACGTTATCAACTCCCCCGCTTAAGTCCCGTCGATCATCCACTTGATAACCGTTATCAGGGCGTTTTGCGACAGCCGAGCGGTCGTCCGAACTCGTTGGCAAGACTTAACTTGCTAATCGTTAGTCGATAACATGTTGAGAACTTTATTGCAAAGGTGATAACAACTAAATCAGGTGGTTCGCGGTCCATTCCGGCGCACCAACGCTTCCCGTACGATCTTTGCGGGTAACGGCAGCGGAATTCCCCTTCCGCTGATAACAGTCCGCCGCCAGATTCGCCGCGCGATAACACGTTCCCACGGCAGTCGTCCGCTACCGAGTGTTCACAATCTACCAAGATGTCAATGAACAAGTCCCAATAAGATTAGACGCCCGGCGGTGGACACGTTTGGTCCAAAATTTCAAACTTTCCGCCAAAATATATCCCTCTACGTGGCCCCTGGCCGGCAAAGTTCGAACGCTGAGCGACTTGCCAGCCGCACGGCAAAGTGGGCTACGTCGTCCGGCGGCCAGGTTCCGACAGTTTCACTTCGCATGGCTCAGATTGCCGACCAATTGATTGCACGCAATCCACTCAGCGATAGAATCAAATCGAATTCAAAAGGAAAAATCGTCATGCCCCGTTCGCGACTGAGATTGACACCCCAGCGGCCGCCGCTGAGCGTCGAAGGCATTCTCCGTTGGGCCGACGAATGGTTTGCCGAGCATGGCATTTGGCCGAATGTGAACTCCGGCCCGATCCCGGGGGAGATCGACGAACGTTGGGATCGTATTGATGAGGGATTATGCCGCGGTTATCGCGGCCTTCCCAAAAAATCGGGGCTGTCATTGGCGCGGTTACTCGAACGGCGCCGCGGCGTGCGCAACTCCGAGTATCCACCTTTGCTGAACGAGGACCAGATCATCGCCTGGGCAAAACAGCAGCACCGTTGCACCGGCCAATGGCCTAAGGCAAGCAGTGGGCCTATTCTGGATGCGACCAATGAAACCTGGGCTGCCATTGACCTCGCTCTCCGTAAAGTAGGAAAGCGACGCGGATTGCCCGGCGGCGATTCACTAGCGAAATTGCTCGCTCGGCGCTGTGGCGTGCGGAACATTGGAGAACTGCCATCGCTCACCATCACCGAAATCTTGAAATGGGCCGGCGCTTATGTCGAACGGCATGGCCATCGCCCTAACGAGCATTCCGGACCGATTCCGGAAGCAGTGGGCGAAACGTGGAATGCGGTCAACAAAGCGCTGACGCGCGGTCGCCGCGGCCTTCCCGGCGATTCATCGCTAGCAGAGCTTTTCGACAAACATCGCCCCCACTGGCACTCAGGCAGAGGCTTGTGGCGGAGAGCGAAGTAGCCCTGTGAGCTGGAGTTGGAAGAAATGATTCGCCGTATTGCCGGCACCGCGATTATCTTCGATCAAGGAACCTTGAAACACGTCGCGAGCGACGTGGCGAAATGAGTTCCGACAGCCGACGAGCCTGTTTCCGAGGGATGGCAAAGCCGCGAGCCAATGCATGAATCGCATGTTCACTCTCCAGCGACTGCTGGTCAACGTCGCCGTAGGGAATATTAAAACCTAATGAAGCCTGACCCGCTCCCGGGGCCAGGCTTCCATGAACAGTCGCGGCTATGGCGTTTTGCTACCAGCCGTGATTAAACCCTAAGTTACACCACGCGGCGTGCCGCGCTGGGAGGAGGCGTACAAGCTGATCCAGACGACGATCAATGCGCCTACGATTGACATGATCCACCCCGCGCCGCGGAAGGCACCGTCGTCCGGTCGGAAGCCGATGGCCCACGAAATGAAGCCGCCGAGTAGCGAGCCGACGATGCCGAGGATCATGGTCGACAACAGGCCCATCGATTGCCGCCCGGGATACAACATCCGAGCAACCAGACCAATCACCAAACCAAAAACTGCCCAGACGATAATGGCACCCAGCGTATTCATCTTCAATCCCCTTGCAGAAAACCACAAAAACACACGTTGCCGTTCGGTAATGCAGGTGTTATGCCAATCCAGCCGGCGCGGCCATTCATGCGGTAAATCAGGCATTTTGCTACAATTCTCGCGTCGCGAGAGGTGCAACGATTGCGTCGACGGTGGACACCCTGAGCAAAGATCGAC
>JAYTUF010000546.1:0-5795 GCA_043744755.1 Anatilimnocola sp. | reverse complement strand
ATCGCGATAGGCGGCGGTCGCTGCGGACTGTTCGGCATATCGATCCAACGAACGCAGCAAGTTGCGGCGTTCCTCCAGCCGCGGGAGCGTGATTTCCTTTGGCAGTGCGAATTCCGGTGGGCGAAAGTTACCGAGGCTGGGATCGCCGCCGGCGTTGAGCGCTTGATGCCGGGCCTTCAAGTGGCTCGCGCCCAGATAGAAGCCCATGTGCGAACGATAATCCTCAGGTACGCACACATACGCGGGCATTCCCGGCGAACGCGGACCTTGAATCTTGGAGACAACAGCGCCCACGGCTGGATGCGTTTGCCCGCGCTGGCGGGCGTTCAGCAACGGATACCCGGTCTGCACCCAGTGCGTGGCATCATCATGTACGGCCAGGTTGTGCGTTATCGAACGAATGACGGCGAGCTGATCTGCAATCTGGTGATGCGCCGGCATCATCTCCGGCAGCAGCAGTCCCGGCAGCTTCGTTTCGCACGCCCGAAACGGTCCGCGAATTTCTTCCGTCTGATCCGGCTTCATATCGAACGTATCGATATGGCTTGGTCCACCCGCCAGAAAGAACAGAATCGCCGATTTGTGCCGGTGGCTGGTCTTGGCCTGTGCTGAGTTGATTAGACCGCATGCGCCGACACCTGCAGCGATGGTAGTCGCCTGCAAGAAGCCGCGCCGGCCGGCGAAGCGATAGCGAACTGAATGAGCTTGATCGGCAGGGATCATCGGGCCCGGTTCCACCGAAGGTTGATTGAACGGTTCCATGCTAGGAGATGCGAGGTTCGATTGCCAGCGCGAATTACACTTCAAATCAGCCGACACGCGCTAGCGTGCGGTTCCGTCGCCTTATGCAGGCCACCCAAAACGAACCGTGGGCTAGCGCCCAGCGGCTGATAACTAGATGTTGCAAATTGCAACTTCAAGTGCTCACTCCTCACGCGCCGTCCACTGATCGAGCTGCACCTTGGCCTGCTCCAGCGTGAGGAGTTTGGGCGGCAGGATGGCGGCTAGGTCGGCTTCGTCTTGTTGTTGATGCGAGGGGCGGAGAGCGAAATCGACTTCTTCCTCCAGCGCGACCAACCAGGCGGGAACATCGAGGCCCACGCCCGTTGGTTCGCGTGTCAGCGTGGCGGTTTCAAACTCCAGCATCTCGAACTTCGGCGCTTCACCGCCGTTGCGAGCTTCTTCAATCGCAGGCTCGACCAGCGCGCGAATGCGGTCGATGGTCAGCGGGCGAATGAAGCGCTCGGCGAGGCGATCGGCGACAGTGGGCATCCGCATCGCGTATTTCTTTTGCAGATCGGCGAGCCGCGTTAGATACTGTTCCGCTTCCTCCTGAATGCGTTCGGCCAACGCTCGCCGCCACACGCGGGCGGCGATGTCTTCGCCCCGGCGGACCAGGATCTCGTGCGCGAGCACCACTGGCTTCAGGTTCCAGCACACCCGGTCGTAGCGGGTTCGCAGGCGGAGAAAATCGAGCAGCATGAACAGCAGCTCGCCGCGGTCGGATTGCGTCGTCGTGCTGTTGTAGTCCCGGTATTCGCCATAGTTTTCGACAATTGATTCCAGCACCATCCCCAGCAACTCGGCGGTATCTTCCAAGGATGTCTCGCCCGCCAGATCGTCGAGCAACTTTTGCGGCGCATCGTCGGGGCGGTCATCTTTCAAACTGGTCAGCCAGCGTGCAGGACCTTGATGCAAGATCGCGCGGATGTTGCCCAAGTTTAAGAACCGTTGCGTGAACAGCTCATCGCCATATTTCTCGACGAATGCGATCACCCGTTTCCAGGTGGTCTTATCATGCACCCGCTCCAGCACACTCAAGCGCAACGTGCGGCTATGAGCCAGCCAACTGGTGAGCATGGCTTCGGTCAGTTGTTCGAGACACGCAACCAGTGGTTCCGCGGCTTGATCGTCGGTCGTTCCCGGCAGCCGCGGCCAGGCTTGGGCGGAGACGACGAGGCTCTCGACAATCGCTTTGTAGCCAATTTTGAACAGCTCATCGAACTCGGTTACCGCGCCCGGCCCGACGGGATGGTCGCGCTCCATTTGCCGAGCGACATCGAGCAGTTGGCAAGTTTCAATCCACAGACCGCAGCGGGGTAGCCAGGCGAGCAGGTCTTGAATCGAATGCTGCCGCGTGCGGACGACAACAATCTCCGGCGGATTGCCACCTTTCGCCAGAGGCACGTAAAGCAATGGTTGCCGCAGCAGCGTTTTGAAGAGCAATTCGCAGGTCTGCTTGACTGCTGGTTCATCGCGGCGGAGCAGAGCCGTGAATACTGCTACCGTCCGCTGCGATTCTTCATCGGCGGGCATGAGTGCCTCGGTCGCATCAGGATGTAGCGCTGCCCGCGCCGCGATCAGCAGCCGGGCGGCGTCGGCCATCTCCACGCTGGTGGTCACGACCCGTTCCAGCAGCGATTCCTTAATCATCCGCCGACGGTCGTATTCGACCATCGAATCGTGATCGCCCGAAGGCGTGGGAATCCGATACTCGCGCACCGCGGCCACCAAGCGTGTGAGGCCTGTGAGATTTGTCTGCGCCTGCTCAATCCACTTCTGCATGGCCGATGTTCGTCGCTGCTGGACAGCCGATGTGGCCTGCTCCGTACCGCCGTGCTGCTTGATGATCGCCGCGAAGGCCGGGCTGACGATGGTTTGTTTCCAGAGACCCGCGACGGTAGCCAGAAACGCGAGCCGGTCGGCCACTTGCTTCGATTGATGCTGCAATTCGTCATGCGTATCATCGTTGGATTCAAAAATGGCACCGTCCACGCCGTCGTCGGTGCTATCGCGATAGACCATACCCTCGTAGGCCGAACCATAACGATCTTGGTCGTCGTCATCATCATCAGTGCGGGACGCAGTCTGACTGCTCCGCTTGCCGCTACCTAGCTCAAACTGCGGCACATTCCACAGCCCTTCGGCATTGGCTTCCAGATAATCGAGGAACTTGCGGGCGGAATCCCAGGCTTTGAGGGCGACCTCGGGCGATTCCTCGCAGGTCGCGGTTGTAGCAGTCACCCAGCGTTGCACCAATTCGTGGAACGACGCATCGCCATGTTCCAGGCCAATCGCATCCGCTCGGCTGAGCCAACTCATCAGCAGCGCCATCGACGCGACAAAATCGCCCCGCTCCAGCAGCGAGTCGATGACCATCGCATAGGCTTTGGGCGAGTCAAAGACCTCCGCGTGAGGCGCCCAAAATCCAACATCGCCGGCCGCGGCGCCGGCACGATGCCAAACCTGCAGCGCCTTGGCAACCCGCTCCGCCGCGCGATAGACACTGAGCGAATCGACCGCTTCGACGGTCGAGACCTCGTGCGTCGCGAATTGATGCCACCAGGTGGCCGTCTTTTTGAACTGCCGGGCGATACGGTCGGCCACTTCGGTCTTGTCGCTGGCGGCCGCTTCGCTCCAGACGAGCGAATAGAGCGTCCAGATCCGTTCCATCAGCACCACCAGCTCATCAGCCCGATGATCGCGCACGCTATTCTCCAGCGCGGGGAACAGGCTGAAGTGGGCATCAAAGCCCAGGATGTTCCAGGGATCGATCACCGCCCCGCATTGAATCGCCCGCTTGAGCAGGTCAACGATCTGCGGCATCACATCGGCGGCCGCATCGAGCTTGCCGGTGGCACAGGCCAATTGGCTGGTGGTGAGCAGGCAATCAATCTGGCAGAGCATGCGGGCCGATGCGCAAGGAACGACGTTGGCCTGTTTGGTGGCTGCTTCAAAATGACCCAACCGAGCGAAGATACGGGCGAGATGCACATGCTCTAACTGCGAGGCCCGCGACCGGGCGAGCTGGGCGTTTAGATGCTGCCGAGCACCGCCGAACGGTTGTCGCTTTTGGGCCGCTTCGACTTTCAAGCGCTCGCGATGTTCGCCCGAGGTGCGGTCGAGCAACTGCTCGTAAAAGGCATCGCGGTACTTAGCGATTCGCGGCAATAGCTTCGCGAGCGTGACCGTCGAATCGTGTGCTCCCGGTCCTTCGCCGCTGATGCCCGACGCCATCAGCACCGTCCCCGCGAGCACCGCGGCCGCTTCGAACTTCAATTCTTCCTGCGGGAGCTGCGATTCCTCGGTCAGGCGCCGCATCAGCGCTTCGAGGGTGATCTGTTGCACCACAAACCGGCGATAAAAGCCGTGGTGATCGATCTGATGCGGGTCCCACTGGCCGAAGTGATAGTTGGGCCGCTTATTGGCGGGATGATCAAAGTCATAGGCCCGTGGATCGAGGGCCAGTTCTTCGAGCCGATGCGGAAAGAAGCACGACTGCCGCAACAAGTTCTCGTCGGTCCCTTCCAACAACTGCAGGGCGATCCCAATGACTTCGCGCTCCGGCCCATAAGCAATCCCAGCCCCGCGGATATAGAGCGGAATTGGCCGGCAATACTCATGCGGATAAGGTTCAATCGGCTGCGTTTCGAGCGCCGCCACGGGCCGATGGCCGATGTAATCGCTCAGTTGCTTAATCGCCCCGGTCACGATCCGATCGGTTTCTGACCACGGTTGCCCCTGCCGCAGAACTGCTTCGACGACACGCCCCAGAAAATAGGGGCGAAACAGCCCCTCGGGCGTTTGATGAAACAGCAAATCACGATGGAACTCGCGATAAGCGGGCAATAACTGCTCGAACGTAAGTTGCAGCACCGCTTGGGCTTGCTGCACATCTTGAAAGGCCGGATTCTGGGTGGCCGACTTGCAGGCCCGGGTCTGCAGTTCAGCCTGCAGCCACTCATAGAGTCGCCACCAACTGCGGTCCCCCAGCGATTGATGGTCAATCTGTTCAAAGATCTGACTGAGACTGGCAAAAAACTGCGGATCGGTCGCGCCGGAAGAGAAATTCAGATAGCCGAGGACCTTGTCCAGGGCCGTTCGCCCCGCATCGGTTTCTCGACCTGCCATACCCGCACACTCCGTCCCAAACTCGTCCGCACCCACGATTACCGGCGAATTGCCTCACCTCCCATCGCTGCAGGGGTGAATTGCTAGCCGTTAACGGCTTCACTGCTGTTCCCGCATGACCCGAGGCCAAGTCACCTATCCTAGAAAACAAGCATCCAGTTGGTCTAGCGGGTAGACGCGCGTAAGACGGGCAAGAGTGCCCATCCCACGAAACCGCGGGTAATTACCCCTCGATTTCCAGTCGAACCTCACCGATCAATCCACCCGGCAGGTGTTCGCGGCCGGGCCGAACGAGCGAAACGCCGGAATCCGCCACGCGTGGCAACTCCACCGCGATTTGCAGTTCATTGCGCGGCTTGAGCAACCGAGTGATGTCATACTTGCGCTCGCCATCGCTCAAAGTCTGGCTCCCCAGCATTTCGCCGTTCAGCACGACCGTCGCCCGCCAATCGACAAGCGCGATGACAATGGAAACACGTTCCTCGGGCGAAAGATTCGTCGGCCTGCCAAACCACCGCGTGTAACGTGCCGTGCCGCGGAAGTCGCTTCCTAATACGTCGCCCCAATTACTGGGCACTGCGGTTTCCGTGGCGGCTGGCAGTTCGCCCGGCTCTGCGGCAGTTAGGTCCGCAGCAATGAGCACCGTGCGGGCGAGTGCCGCAATCTGCCAGGGACCGCGCAGGCGAATGGTGTGCATTGATTCATTTCTTCCGTGCGTATTTAGGGCTGCAGCTTGAAAGGGGCTAATTGGACTTCGACAGCGTTGTATCTGCTCGTTCCCTCCTTATAGGGGTAGGGAAGTCCGGTTGAGCCGGACTCCCCTCCCTCCGAACCGTGCAGGCGGTTTTCCCGCACACGGCTCTCCCGTTAGTAGTTGACGGATT
>JAYTUF010000545.1:0-22308 GCA_043744755.1 Anatilimnocola sp. | reverse complement strand
CGGCCTGGTAATGATCGTTCATCGCGTCATCGACGGCCGTCTTGACGAGGAACCGCGTCAGGTGCGGATCGGCATTGGGGGCTGCTTCGTAGGCCTTCTTGCCCGCGTCGCGGAGTTGGGGAATCAGCTTGTTCCCGGCCGTGACCAGTTCGTCCCACTGCTTATCGAGCAATTCACGCTCGGCAGGCGCGGCGACGGCATATTTCAGTTTGAGCTTGCGGAGATCGTCGATTTGCGACTTCCAACGAGTCAGCAATGAGTTGAAGTCATCTTCTTTCGGCGCGGCAACCGCGGGGGGTGTGGTTTCGGTTTTCGTCGGCGGTTTGGTGGCCGGGGGCTTGGCCGTCGTCTTCGGCGGCGTCTTGGGCGTGGTTTTTGGAGGCGTTGTCGCTGGCTGAGCCTGCGCCGAAGGCACCCAGGCGGCCGAGAGAGCTAAGCCGCAGCATAAGAGGCCGAAAGACGCGGAGCGCAAGGAAAGGAGCATGTTGATTTTCCCGTAACGGAATGTGCCGGATGAACCGCTCACCATACACAATTTTTCGGGGAGTGATAATCGGGGCTGCCTCCCATCCGTTGATTGACGGGGCCTTGCGGAGCCTTCCGATAAGAGGGCTTGAATCGAGATTATCTCCCCCACAGGAATCAACTCCATGTCGCGCCACGTAATGTTCGGTCTTGCGTTGCTGCTGAGCAGTGCCGGCTGTGGCCCCGGTGCCGGCACGGTGCAGGGTACCGTCAAGCATAACGGCGAGCCCTTGGACAAAGGCCTGGTTACGTTCTCCCCCATCGGCAACGTCGGCGGCACCGCGGGGGGCGAGATCACCAACGGCGAGTTCAAGGTGGAGAACCTGGTTCCCGCTAAGTACCAGGTCCACGTCGAAGCCATCCTGCGCAGTCCCAAGATCGTCAATCCCGGTGATCCTGAGACCAAGCTCAAGTTGACGAGCGCCGAAAAGAATGCCCTCGCCGACCCGCTCCCCGCGGACACTATCGGCAAGGATCAAGAAATCGAGATCAAAGTGGGTGAGCAGAAGATGGAGTTTGTGCTGAAGTCGCCGGGCGGGCGGTGAGCGGGGGAGTCGGGGATCAGGGGTCGGGAGCCACTGCCTACTTCGACGGCCTGGCATTCGTACCTGTCTTGAACCCGCAGGGTTCGCAGCCCTTAGCCCCGGGTTGAGGCGTGAGCCGATACCCGGGGAAAATGGCGAAATCATCCCCCTGATCCCGCAGGGATCGCAGCGCCCTGAGGCTGCGATCCCTGCGGGATCGGGAGATGGAATTTGCCTCGGGAACCCCAGGTGTCGCTGCGCTCAACCTGGGGCTAATGGCTTTGATCCCTCCGGGATCGATTCAAATGCAAACACAAAGCCGGTCAGTCTCTACTGACCCTTGCCCCACCAAATAAGGCACTGCCTGTCTTACTTCGCCGCCGTCAACGGAGCGCCACCCGTGCGAGGTTCCAGCGCCCCGAGCGACCAGAGAATCCCGTTTTGCAACAGCTTGCGGAAGGCGGGGTTCTCGAAGTCCTGAGCATGACCTAGGGACGTATAGAACACGCGGGCCTGCTTCTCGCCGGACCGGTTCGTCCAAGCCACCGGCTCCGCATTCTGATCCGGAACTTTGCCAATCAGCAGCGGCACGTCCTTCGTCAACAAGGGAGAGACCTTGTACAGCGAGCCGTTGCCAATGATCTCGCCCACGCCGCGCAGAATGGAATGGGTCGTTGAACCTTCGGCAAACACCACCGAAGTCTTCGCTCCGTCGCCATGATGGGCCGTGTAATGGCCTCCCAGAACATCCGCATCAAACTTGTCCCAGGTCGCCAGGCCCAGCTTCTCCAGCGGTTCCGCCTCTTTCGCAGTCCGCACGCTCCAGGCATGACTGGCCGTCCGAATGCCCACGAGCGGTTTGCCCGCGGCAACATGGGCTTTGAGCGCATCGAGCTGTGCCTTCGGCGGCGTGCGACGGCGAACGCTGACCAGCACCACATCGGCATTCTTCACCGCTTCCGCCATGCCTGGAAACTGATTCTTGTCCTTGGCGTCCGCGTGAATGATCTGCACATTCAGGCCCAGCGGCTTGAGGTCGGTTTCGGCAAACGCGGGCAATGTCACTTCGGTTTTGTATTCGTCATCGCCAATCAGCATGACGATGTTCTTCTGCTGATCGGAATACTTGAAGGGCTGACCGCCGACAAAATCGACGCTGGTGATCGTGGGGCAGACGAACTTTTCAATATGCTCGACAATCAGTTGCGTCCCCGCGTGATGGCTCACATATGGGGCCTTGGCGGGGTTGTACATCGTGTCGGTCAGGTCCCGCATCAGCACGACGTTCTTGCCATTCTTGGCTAGCTGCCGCAGGCCGAAGGGCCGGCCGAGGACGCACATGTTGGTGTGGACGCCCATCAGGATCACATTGCTCACGCCGCGGGCTTCGAGCAGGTTCCAAATCTCGACGCCGCTGTCGCTGATGACGTCCTTCTCGGCGTCAATCGTCAGAATATCGATCTGGCTCTTCCAGGGCGATTTGGGATTGCGTCCCTTCGCGGCCAACTGCTCGTGCCAGCGGCGATGTTCTTCCAAATCATCGTCTTCGCCGCCATCGGTTTGATCGATGGGATATTTCCCTTTGTCTTCCGCGGGAATGTTGCGACACCACTGCGCGATATCGCCTGGCAGATTCTTCGCCGTCGGCAAGCCACTCGCGCGTTTGCGGGCTGGATGATCCTTGTAGGCGTCCATGCAACTGCTGGGGGCATGAATAATCAGCACGCCCTTGCTGCGAGCGTCTTGCAGCACCCGCTCCATCCGCGGCGCCAGTTCCAACTCACGACGCACTGCGTTCAAGCAATGATGCGCGTCCCACATATCGCAGACAATGATCGCCGTCTGGGCGGGCTGCCATTTCTCTTCGGCCTGCTTGAGCGACCAGGGTCCGTCGCCCGCTGTTGTTCGCGACTGCTTGTGGACGACGATGTCGGCGGCGGCAGCGACATTTCCTGAACACGCGAGAAAAATCAGACCCAAAGAAATTGAACGAACCGTGAACAGCAACATTGATTAGCCCTTGCTGGGGAATGTGCGATACGAGATGACCGAGCAACTGGCGAACCAATCGTTCGCCCACCGCAGCCGATGATATACAAACCGCGGCGTGGCTGCATCTAAAAAACGAGGGCCAACCGACGCATTCCTACGCCGCCCGCGATTGGCGCTGTGGCGGCGGGGCGTGGACCTGTTCGGCATCGGCCGAGCGATCGTGCTCCAGCGCCCACAGTTTGATGTCTTTCAAGAATGTGTAGTACGCCTGCAAACCGCAGACGACCAGCCCGGCCGTGCCATCCAAGAACACGCCGCGCAGCACGTACGATTGCAGGAATCGGATGGGTGCGTGGACCAGCATCTTCCACAGGCCGACCCGTTTTCCCTTCTCATAAGCATCGAGCGCCCCCCACGTGGCGTAACGATGCTGCCGGTCGATGAAGTGCCCCAGGTCATTGGCCGTGAAGTGCTGCAGCCGTTGCTGGAGCGTCCCCTGCCGGTTCTTGGGAATCGCCAGGTCGGCATGCACCCGGCGCGATTCATACCGGCAGGTGCGGCGGAACAAGCGCACGAGCGTGGCCGTATCCCAACTGCCATGCGTCACCCGATGACCCAAAAAGAAAAAATCCCGCCGCAACCAATAGCCGTCCACCGCCGGTTCGGATTGCAGCAGGGATTTGATCTCCGCGGCGAGGGCGGGCGTGACGCGCTCGTCGGCATCGACGACCAGCACCCATTGGTGCGCCGCTTGCGGGATCGCCCAGTTTTTGAAGTTGGCCGAGTTAATGTACTCGCGCTCAATCACCCGGCAGCCCCCGGCTTCGCGCACCAGATCCAGCGTGCCATCGGTCGAGCCTGAATCGGCGATCAGAATCTCGTCGGCAATCGGTCGGGCCGATTCAATGCAAGCCCGGATGTTGCGGCGTTCGTCCTTGCAGGGGATTAGTACAGTCAAACGCGGCATGGCGGGCGAATCCTTTCGCGAGGCATTTCGTGATGAAGGAAACATAATCGTTATTCCCGATTCCAGTCAATTCCGGCATTTTCGGTCGCTACGTGTTCTCGGGCGATTCGCAGTTCGCGAACGAAGCTAGCACCACTCAATCCGATTCTCACTCGAGATCAAACTGACCTCGATTTGCTGCCCATCCCAGATTACGAGGCAAAAAAGGGAATTTTCTTAAACCTCGTAGCGTCAAAGTCTTTCGCACTCCCACCTGCCGGAGATATTTGGGTTTGGCATCGCATCTGCTCTAGTTCGGAGCAGCAGGATGGAACCTCTCACATGGTGGTTACACGGAATGCTGATAACTTCAGTCGCAGTCATGGGTTGGTACGGATTGATGGTCGTTTCAATTTTTTGGCTGGGTCGCCGAGTTCCGACAACCCATCCATTTTGAAACTTTTCGCGAGAACTCACGCTTAGAAAGATCAGAAGCCGAAGATTTCACTAAGGTTCAGACCGTTTGAGCGATGGCGTGAAGGCGGATCAGATGCCAGACGGAAAACGAAAACGACGACACAGCATCAACCGGGCCCGCCGCACCTGGTACGCCCAGCACCGCAGCCGTCGCTTCTGCCGCCGCTTTGGCTGGGGCGAGACCAGTTCCGCCAGCGGCAAAGCACTGGCCTCTGCTTGCTAAGAGTGGTGGATCACGGCCCGGGCAACTCAAACCGGATACAGTCATCGGTGATCAGATCGGCGGGCGTGGGATAGTCCGGCGGAACACCCGGCGCAACCGCAGCTTCGCCTGCTTCGATCCGGCCGGCCACGGCCGAATTTAGCTCTAGCAATTGAGCCAGCAAATCCTCTTCGACCGCAAAGTCATAGGCCTCCAGCACGGCCGCATCAAGCGCGGCATGAGCATCTCGGAGTGGATTCTTCCCCGGCAGTTCCAGCGTCCGATAGACGGCCCGCAAGCCACCTTTGATCTTAGTTAGCGCGTCATCCCGCACCCGCCGCACTTCGCGTCCCGCCTTGGCCACCGCGCGAACTTGCTTCGGGCTGGGGGATTGAGGCCACGGGAAGGTATCGAAAACGGATTCAGGGGTGTAGCGGAAATCTGCCTTGAGCTTCGAGCACTTGGCTATAAACCATTGCCAATGAACATTCGATTGCAAAATGCCAAAACTGTAATCGTCGGCAAACGCGAAGCACTGCAACGCGTCGCCGGGACGGATTGAATTATGAATGAAACAGAAGACGGGCCGTTTTGTGACGCGTGAGCAAATCATGAACCTTGATAGTTTGGCGACGGCATCAATGACCTCACGGCGAGAGCGCCAGTGCATCCACCATCTTTGCAAGTGGTCGCTACGAGATTTGTCTGACTTGTGAGCAACATCAGCGCGTGACTCAATATCTGGCAAAACGAATTTTTGGACGTGTGAAAACGCCCCCTCAAAGTGTCGAGCTTCTAAGATATTCTGCTGGCCAAAATCAATGATAAATCGCGCCGGACGACCGTCGCCAGCCAGCATTTCGCGTCCCACGAGGTAAGGGAAGATCACCTTTCCCGATGCCGGATCCTTGCGCAGAATCTTGGTTCTCTCTTGGGGGGTTAGCAAGAACCCCGAATGCCCAGGCGTAACTCCTTGGCAAACAATCACGCTGTTGTCGGCAGTCCATGAAAGCCGCATCGCGGCAGTCACATCGGCTTTGTCCGATAAATCGGCATGAATTCGCGTCGCTCGACGGAACGCCACATCAAATTCTTTATGTGCCGGCGGACTGCCTTTCTTTCGAACCTTTGTTCGACCAACACCAGTCTCAACTTTGAACCACAGTTTCTTGCTGCGTGGAATCAAGAGTTGTACTCGTAAAGCCTCTTGCTCCCGTTTCGTGAACTTGTCTTGCGGCGGCTCATGCTTCACCCAGTTCGCAATCGAAACATGCACGTTCGCCTCACCCGACCAGGGTTGATTGTCAACTGCTTCGACGATGGTGCCGCTTTGCACCACGTGGTCGAGTCCCCCGACGCGGGACTTGTTGTTGCGGATGTTCTGCGTGCCGACGAGACCGGCCCGGCCCGCGACGGGGTCGTCGGGCGTGCAGATTGGCAAATGGTCGTGAGCCTTGCGAATCCAATAGACACAGTAATCGGCCATGCCCGGCACGTCGGGATAGAGCTCGCGAACCGCATTCACATAGTCAGGGCCTCGTTCCGGCTTGAGTCGTTTCGCGCCCAGAAACGGTGGATTGCCAATAATCACATCCGCCGGCGGCCAGATGGTCTGATTGCCAGCCGCATCGATGAGGGCGTCCGCGGTCAGGAAATTCGCATCCAGGTTATCGAGTGGCAGCGCGTTCTCGGTCACATGCAATTCGTCAATCGCCAGTTTGCGGGCGATCATCATGGTCACTTTGGCGAGTTCCACGGCGAAGGGATTGATATCGATGCCGAAGAATTGCCCAGCCGTGACGAAACTAATAACCTTCTGCGGATCATGGCGGCCGGAGACCTCGCGCATCCGCTCGAAGATGCGGGCTTCTAAGCGCTTCATTTCGCGATAGGCGATGTAGAGAAAGTTGCCGCTGCCGCAGGCGGGGTCGAGGACGCGGAAATTCTGCAGCCGGAGTCGCAATTCGCCGAGTCGCTTGATCGTCTTGGCTTCGTCGATCAATTGCCGCCAAGGCTCGACAATCGTGGGACCGACGATTTTCATGATATCGACGGGGCTGGTGAAGTGGGCCCCGAAGGCGTGCCGCTCCGTCGCCTCCATCGAATGTTCGAAGATCGTGCCGAAGATTTCCGGCTGCACTTGCGACCAGTCCTTCTTGGCCGCGGCCTTCAATTGATTCAGCTCGTCGGCGTGAAGTTCGAGGCGGGCCGGCTCGCGAAACAGGCCGCCGTTGAAGTAGTCAACGCCCTTGTACCGGCCTCCTTTCGTGACGCCGGGCGTGTTCATCTCCACAAACAGACCGCCGAGCAAGTCGTAACTGTCTTGCGGGGAATGACAATCTTCCAGCAAGCGGACGACCGTGTACTCGTCGAGCAAGCCGATGTCTTCAGCGAACAGGGCGACGAGCATCTGCAGGATGAATTGGCGGGCGGTTTCACGCTCGACAGCGGGCCGGCGAATCAGCTTCTGGAAGCAGGCCGCGAGCAGGTCGGCCGCCTCGCGCGTGACCGCAACGTGATCGTTGCCGAAGACCGGGCGCTCAGGATTGCGGAACAGAAAGCCCAAGGGGCCGAACCGCTCGGGCAAATCCGCGAGGGCCAGTTTATCGACAGGCGAATCCATTTGGGATTCAAAGTCGTAGACCCAGAACTCGTCGAAATTGCAGAGAATGACATACCGCGGCCGGCCGGGGACGAGCCGCGTCCAGTAGTCAAAGGCCTGGCGGAAATGGCGGTTGAGATCGGTCCCCCGCTTTTTCATTTCAATCAAGACGACCGGCTTCCAGACATAATCGGCGAACGCGGTTCCGCCGCCGTCTTCCGAAGCTTTGCGAATGCGAAACTCGGCGGCGCCTCCCACATCCAAACAGCCGGGCTGACCGCAGGCTTGAAACAGGCGATCAAGAAAGATCTGAGCCTGCCCCTTTTCATCTCCCGTAATGTGCTGCCCCACCCACTCGACGAAGGCCCGCAGTTTCTGCACCTTCTCGTCGCGCAGCCCAACCATGCTGAATTCCCTCGGAGTCGCGACGCACGTCGATCGAGCGGGGTGCTTCACCAGCCGCTTACTTCTTCCCCTTGGCTTTCTTCTTTGGCGCACTCGACTTGACGGCAGCCTTCTTCGGTGCCGCCTTTTTCGGTGCGGCTTTCTTGGGTGCCGATTTCTTGGCTCCCTTCTTGGGCGCGGTTTTCAGCGCGGGAGCCTGCTTGCCGGCTTTCTTCGTGAGCGCTCCGCTGACGCGCTTCTTCGTGGCGGAGGCCACCGTCTGCATCGGTTTCGATTCGGCGATCGCCCGCGCATTCGCGCCCGCGATGCCGCCCGCGACAGCGCCGACCGCGGCACCGATGGGTCCAATCAGCGAGCCTGCGGCAGCGCCCGCCGCTGCGCCAGCCGCGGCGCCCCCCATCATTTCCGTTCGCGAGGCACCCGACTTCTGCTCCGCCATTTTCGCCTTTGCCATACATATCTCCTTGCGATGAAAAGAACCAGCCATAAATTTCAGCGATGATTTATACCACGAGGCAGCACGGCAAGCTTGTCACCTGCTCGGACTTTGTGGAGTTTCTACCGTCGGGCTGCGCAGTATTTCTGCGGGCGGGCTACGCAGTATTTCTACGGGCGGGCTGCGCAGGGTTTGTTCCAGCGCGCCGACGCGGCTTTCGAGATAGGAAATCCGCTTGACCGTTTCGGGGCTCTCGCTCACGTTGGTCGTGCGCGTCCCGAGGCTCAAACAACCCGACAGGTTCAGAGCGAGGACGATGAGGAGCAACTTTGCAAGCGCAGGGAAAGATAGCATCGCGCGCATCCTTTGACCGGGATCATCTCTAGGGGCGGGGCGAGATATTCCCGGAAAGGCGGGGTCGCGTCAAGGCGACTCCGCTGATTGCACGCCTGACGAGTTGGAAACATGCTCCACGAGCGCTTTACGCGAGGATCTTCGTGGCGATGTTGCCGTGAACATCGGTCAGGCGGAAGTCGCGGCCGCTGTAGCGATACGTCAGCTTTTCGTGATCCAAGCCGAGCAGGTGCAGAATGGTGGCGTGCAGATCGTGGATGTGCATCTTGTCGTCCACGGCTTTAATGCCGTGCTCGTCGGTAGCCCCATAGCGCAGGCCGCCTTTCACGCCGCCGCCGGCCATGAACATGCTGAAGCCGGTGGCGTTGTGGTCGCGGCCATCTTCACTTTGAGCATGCGGCGTGCGGCCAAATTCGCCACCCCAAACGACGAGCGTGTCCTTGAGCATGCTCCGTTGCTTCAAGTCGTTGAGCAAGGCGGCGATCGGTTGATCGATGGACTCGCAGTTTGAGGCCAGCTTCGCCCGCAGGCTTTGATGCTGGTCCCAGCCGCCGAGACCGACTTCGATGAATCGCACGCCCGCTTCGGCAAAACGCCGGGCCATCAAGCACTGGCGACCGAAGTTATCGGTGCCGCCACCTTTCGTGGTCGCCGTGCGAATGCCGTAGGATTCGAGCGTGCTGGGCGATTCGTCGGCGAAGTCCATCACCTTGGGGACAGCCGACTGCATGCGGAAAGCCAGTTCATACGACTCGATGATTCCTTCCAGTTCGGGATTTACTTTGTCAACTTGCAACCGATCTTGATTCAGCTTCTGCAGCAGATCGAGCTGCTGCCGTTGCTGCGGAGCCGAAAGTTCCGAGTTGCGGATGTTGGGCACGCTGGCCCGCGCGAGTTGGATTCCTTCGCCGCCGATCTTCGTTCCTTGAAAGGCCGCGGGGAGGAACGAGCTGCCGTAGTTTTGCGCGCCGCCGATGCGGGAGATGGGATTGATGGTGATGAAGCCGGGCAGTTCCTGATTCTCGGAGCCGAGGCCATACAGCACCCAAGCGCCCAGCGACGGCCGCACGAACTGGAAATTGCCGGTGTGCATCTGCACCGCGGCCTGCGGATGATTGGGCAGATCGCAATGCAGGCTGTTGAGCACGCACAGGTCGTCCGCGTGCTTGCTCAGGTGGGGAAAGAGTTCGGAGATGGGTAAACCGCTGCTGCCGCTGCGATTGAACTTCCACGGCGACTTCATCAGCTTGCGATTTCCCTTGCCTGGCACGGAGCCGGGACTCTTGCCGTCATCTTTTTCTAACGCCGGCTTGTAATCGAACGTATCGACATGCGAGGGCGCGCCTTGCATGAACATGAAGATCACGCGCTTGGCTTTGGGCGTGAAATGCGGCGGCCGCGGCGCCAGCGGATTGCTCGAAGCATCGGGCGCGGCTTTCGCCTGTTGCTGGCAAAGCCCCGCTAACGCGAGGAGGCCAAAACCGCAGGAGGAGGATTTGAGGACGTCACGGCGGGAGAAGAGGGGTTGCATGGGGCACCTTGGAGTTATTTGAGATTTTCGATTCCAAATTGTTTGGTTCCCTCTCCCCTGTACTCAGGGGAGAGGGTTAGGGTGAGGGGCTGAAGCTAAATGGACCGTGCCATCGCCAATCAGCCCCTCACCCCGGCCCTCTCCCCGTATTTGCGTGGAGTACCACGAGTACCGAGGAGAGGGAGGAATACTAAACGCTAATACACATACCGGAATTCCGCCGAAGCGAAGAGCGTGTGGCAGAATGTCGCCCAGGCCTGCTTGCGGCGGTCATTGGGCTTCAGGCTGGCCGGCTGCGCGGCTTCGGAATCTTTGAGGAACTTCTGCACGGCGCCGATTTGATCGGCGGTGGCGCGGCGGCCGACGATCAAGCGAAACGCATAATCAATGCGGTTGGCATCGTCCTTGAGGCGCGCATCACCGAGCACGCGCTCGGCCGTGGCTTGCGACAGGCTTTGCACCACGGGGCTGTTCATCAGATAGAGCGCTTGCGTGGCGACAGTCGTCACGTCGCGCTGGCCGGTGACGAGTTCCGGGTCGGCCATATCGAAGACGTTTAAGAATTCGGGCACATAACCGCGGGCCAGGGGTAAATAGCAACTTCGAAATTCATATTCGCGGAGCAACTCGTCCCCCTTCACCTGCCGGCCCAATTCACCGCCCGTCATTTTCATCACGGGCGAACCTTCGGGTCGTTGCAGTTTCAACTTGCCGGACGTGGCCAGCAAGGAATCGCGAATCGCTTCGGCTTCCAAACGGCGGCGGCTCATCCGCCAGAGATACTTGTTCTCGGGGTCGGCGTCGTAGTTGGCAGCCTGATGATCGCTGGCCAGTTGATAGGTCCGGCTGAGGACGATCTCGCGAATCAGTTGCTTCGTAGACCATTTTCCATCCATGAAGCGGACGGCTAGATAATCGAGCAGTTCGGGATGCGTGGGCGCTTCACCGAGCGCCCCAAAGTTATCGACCGTTTCGACGAGGCCGCGACCAAACAGGTGGAACCACACGCGGTTGGCCATCACGCGGGCGGTGAGCGGATTGCTGCGATTGGTGAGCCAACTGGCCAGTTGCAGCCGGCCGCTCTGGGATTTGTTGATCTCCGGCGCGCCGGGATAGAGCAGCACGCGGACCAGGCCACGATTGACTTCATCACCCAGGTCGTTCACTTCGCCGCGAATGTTGATTTTGCAGTCCATCAACTTGGCTGAGTCGCGCACGCCCATCGCCGATTCGCCCGGCGGGGTGAGTTTGGTTTCGAGTTCGTCGCGCTTGGTCATCAACTGGGCCAGGCGGCGTTCCTCTTGCCGGAACGGACTGGCGGTGTCGGGCTTCGGCCGTTTGTTTTCCTTGTTCGGCTTGGCCTTCGCCTTGGCTTTCTGCCTGGCCGTCAACGACGTGGCCGGTTGATCACCGGCGGCGGCCTTCGCGCGGGCGAGGTCCAGCTTGGCTTCGGCGATCTCGCGTTCCAGGCGGGCCAGTTCGCGGCGATCTTCGTCCGAACCTGCTTTGGCCGTGGTGCTGACGAGTGAAACGTAATCACCTTCGTAGCCCGTCTTGTTATTGCCGCGCTTCACACCCGGATAGACCTGCGTGCTGCGGAAGATGCCGGCCAGGGCGTAATAGTCTTGCTGCTGGATCGGATCAAACTTGTGATCGTGGCAGCGGGCACAGGCAACCGAAATGCCCATCACCGCGCGGGTGGTGACGTCGATTTGTTCATCGGCGACGTCCATCGCGAACTGTTCCGGGTTCCGCTCGTTCAGGCTGCGGGGGCTCAGGGAGAGAAACCCGGTCGCAATCAACTGTTCGTTCTTCAACTGCGGCGTGGCCGCGGGAAGCAGATCGCCGGCGACCTGTTCGCGGATGAATTGATCGTAGGGTTTGTCTTTGGCAAAGGCATCGATCACATAATCGCGATACCGCCAGGCATAGTTGTAAGGAATGTTGCGCTCCTTGCCCGTCGATTCGCCGAAGCGGGCGACATCCAGCCAATGCCGGCCCCAGCGCTCGCCGAATTGAGGCAAAGCGAGCAGGCGATCGACGAGCGTTTCGGTCGCTTTGGGCGAAGCATCGCGCACATAGGCTTCGATCTCCTCCGGCGTCGGCGGCAGGCCAATCAAGTCGAAATACAGGCGGCGGATGAGAACTTGCTTTTCGGCATCAGCGACCGGCAGGAGCTTGTTCGCTTCTAGCCCGGCGATCACATAGCGATCGATTTCACTCCGAGCCCAAGCGACGTTCTTAACGGCAGGGGCCGGAACTACCTTGGGCGGTTGCAGCGACCAGAACTTGCGGGCTTCGGCCAAACTGATCTTCTTGCCGACGGTCGAAACATTCGCTTCGCGCGGATCGGGCGCGCCAAGCTGCACCCACTTGGTGAAATCGGCAATGATCTCGTCCGATAGTTTCTGCTTGGGCGGCATTTCCAGGCCATCTTCGTGCCGCAGAGCTTGAATCAGCAGGCTCTCATTAGGCTTGCCGGGAACTACCGCCGGGCCAGTCTCTCCACCCTTCCGAATGCCGACGCGGGTATCGAGCCGCAACTGACCTTTGACCTCTTTCGCGCTGGCCGAATGGCACTGATAGCAGTTGGCCACCAGCACCGGCCGAATCTTTTTTTCAAAGAAATCGATTCCCGTTCCCGGTGATTCCGCTCCGTGAATGGCCGGGCTGCCAAGCACCAGCACAGCGAGCAGGCTGAGAAAACGTTTCATAGGTTCATATCCTGAAGCGTTGCAAGTGGTGATCTATCAGCCACTTGCACACAAGTTTCCATCGAAAGTTGCAGGGACTTGAATCTCCCGCCGGCGCGCAATTCACCAACTACCAGATGCGCCGCAAAACCGCATTATTTGACCATCGCAAATAGACCGCTGGCAAGTTAAAACTTTCGGCGGCACCGAGAGTTAAGCCGCCAGATCGTGAGAACCCTTGACCATTTTACGGGCCTCGTTACTATATAGGGGTAGGGAGTATCAGTATGACGAACAAAGAAGTGGTTTTGCCGATCTATGGCGATGAACGACAAGCCCGGATGCAAAGCCGGTTGAGCCGCATTGAAGGACAGGTCCGAGGTGTTTCTCGCATGGTCGAGGAGCAACGGCCCTGTATCGAGGTGCTGCAACAATTGGCGAGCGTTCAGGCCGCACTCAAAGGCGTCACCAAGGATGTTCTGCGGAACTACTTGGAACGCTGCGCTACAGATTCAATCAAGTCTGGCGACACGAAGGTGTACGACGAGTTGATGGAAGCCATTTATAAGTTCGTGAAGTAGGTTCCGTGTTTCTTTTCAAGGAGAGTCAGATGAATAAGAAGTGGATCGGTGCCGCCTTGGCAGTGTTGCCACTGGCGATTGGAGGCGGGTTGGTGATTGCCAACTCGCAGACCAAGAACGACCAACAGGTTCAAGCGAATCAAGAGGTCGGTTACATTTGCCCGGCGACGGGTGAAGAACTGCCTTGCCAGAACTGCTGCCCTCTTAACGACAGCAAGTAAGTTCTGTACTTTACGAACGGCCCACGATTAACTCGTGGGCCGTTTTGGTTTTTGGGCTCTGACCCCCTCAGTTAGGCAGGTGAGTTAGGTATATTATTGCCTGAGTTATATTAGATGGTCAGCATTCGACCCCTTTGTTCGCGAATCCCAGGAGTGGCGCGGAATGTCGTTTCAGTTTGAGTGCCCCAACGGCCATCTGCTCGAAGGAACACCGGATCAAGCCGGTCAGCAGTGCCATTGCCCGACCTGCGGAATGTTGTTCTTGATTCCCGAGCCGGTGGAGGAAGAAGTCGAACCGGCAGGGGGCTGGCCCGCGGTCGGTGGCCGGCGGCGCCAAGGCCTGGGCGAGATAGCGCCCAAGGGGCCGGAGCTGTTGCACATACCTTGCCCCAATGGGCATGAGCTGGAAACGCCGCCGGAGATGCTCGATCAGGAAGTCCTCTGTCCGCATTGCAACGCCCAGTTCAAGCTGCGGCGGAAGGACAGCATCGAGTTCAAGCGAAAGGCCGAAGAGGAGCAGTTTGTCAAAGAAGTGAAGCTTGGCAACGCCTGGATGAAAGGGGCGATCATCGCCGTGATTTTCATCGTCATCGGCCTCGGCGCGCTCATTGCCATCAGCATTGCCAGCCGAAAATAAGCCCCTGACTTCTCCCTGCCTCTCGCCGCGCGCCCCTTGGCCCTCCTATAATCAGCCGCGAAGCCGGAGCTTGGTTGCTCCGGCGAACGAGTTACCGCGCAAAGAGCCACGCCATGCCCATTCAATTCACTTGTCCCCATTGCCAGAAGCAGACTGTCGTCGCCGATCAATTCGGCGGCCAGACCGGCCCCTGTGCCGCGTGTGGCGCACAGGTCACCATTCCTCAGGCGGCCATGCACGCGATGGGGCCGACCAGCAGCACAGGTTCCGGCGGCGCTTCCGTCCTGTTTATCATTCTGGCTGTGGTCGGCGTGGGGGGTCTCGTCTGCGCGGGACTGCTGGTCGCGCTGCTGCTGCCGGCCGTCCAAAGCGGGCGAGGTGCGGCGCGGCGGATGCAGTCGCAGAACAACCTCAAGCAGGTCGGCATGGCGCTGCATAATTATCATGACACCTATAACACTTTCCCCCCGGCTGTCGTAACCGATGCCAATGGCCAGCCGCTTTATAGCGGCCGGGTGCTGCTGTTGCCGTTTATGGAACAAAATAGTCTGTACGAGGCCTTCGATAAGAACAAAGCCTGGAACAGTCCTGAGAATCTGGCAATTTCCGAGCAAATGATCCCCACTTTTTGCGATCCCGCGAGCAAGAGCACTGTGCGGAATCGCTCCGATTATGTGTTCGTGACAGGAGCCGGGACGATTTTTGACGGCGACAAGTCGATCAACATGGCCGGAATCACCGACGGAACCAGCAACACGCTGATGATGATCGAAACCGCCACGGGACCGACGAACTGGGCCGAACCCAAAGAATGGAACGCCGACACCGGCACACTCCCCGCCGGCAATCATCCCCGCGTGGTTTTGGTCTTGTATGCCGACGGCAGCGTGCGGGCGGTTCAACCCCAAGCTGTCCAGGGCTTCCTCAAGCAATTGACAACGCGGAACGATGGCCAGGTGATACCGCAGTTCTAGTCGCGAATTGCCAAATAACAGGTAACCGGAAATCAAAAATTCAAAATCGCGTTTACAGTTTAGCAGAATGAAATAAATCGCATTCTTAGCCACCGGCTTCAGCCGGTGGAACGCATTCACCGAAGACCCGGCTTTAGCCATCTCGAATCGCGCGTCGCCGACTCGTAACGGCTGCGGATAATATGGCTAAAGCCGGACTCTCTTTTTTCAACACCACCGGCTGAAGCCGGTGGCTAAGAAGAAAGCCCGAAATCAGGCCATTAACTGGTGTCGCCGGAATAGTTTCCTTTCACTCCGCGAAAGCGAGTACAGGATTCCCTCCTTATCAATGGAAGTTGTTTCGGTCCATGCTCATTGGCCTCACTTACGACCTGCGATCCGCCTATCTCGCCGCGGGCTTAAGCGAGGAAGAGACCGCGGAATTCGATCGCGAATCAACGGTCGCGGCGATTGAAACCGCGATTCAACAACTGGGGCATCAAACCGAGCGCATCGGTCAGGCCCGCGAATTGATCGCCCGCCTGAGCACCGGCAGCCGTTGGGATCTGGTCTTCAATATTGCCGAGGGCCTCAGCGGCATTGCCCGCGAAGCACAGGTGCCGGCGATTCTGGATGTGTATGGCATCCCCTACACATTTTCCGATCCGCTCGTCCTCGCGCTCACCTTGCACAAAGGGCTGACGAAAACTGTGGTCCGCGCCGCCGGTGTGCCGACCGCGCCCTTTGCGGTGATCGAACGACTGGAAGATTTGGAAGCGTTGGAACTTCCGTATCCGCTGTTTGCCAAGCCCATCGCCGAAGGGACGGGCAAGGGTGTTACGCCCGCCTCGAAGGTTCGCGATGCGGCGGAACTAAAGAAAGCCTGCGAACAACTGCTGCGGCAATTTCAGCAGCCGGTGCTGGTCGAAACCTTTCTTCCCGGCCGCGAATTCACCATCGGCCTGATCGGCACGGGCGCCGCTGCTTATGTGTTTGGCACCCTTGAGATTCTGCTGCTCCCCGCGGCGGAAGCGGACGTCTATTCGTATGTGAACAAAGAAGAATGCGAAGGGCGAGTTGACTACCGGCTCGGCGACGCGAAAAACGATCCGCTGGTGCGGGCTGCCGAAGACGCAGCGCTGCAAGCCTGGCGCGTCTTGGGCTGCCGCGATGGGGGCCGCGTTGACATTCGCTGCGATGCCAGCGGCGCGCCCTGTTTCCTCGAAGTGAATCCACTCGCGGGCATCCATCCTGAGCACTCCGATCTGCCGATTCTGGCTACGTACCTGGGCATTACCTACGTCGATCTCATCGGTCGCATCATCAGTTCCGCCGAGCGCCGCATGGCAAGCACGCCCACTTCGCTCGCACAAAAGTTCGACGCAGTGCAGAGGCGGGCTTAATGTCGCCGCATAATCAAACCGCGACTCAAGTGCTGATCGTACACAATGCGGTCGCGGAAGGCGCCGTCGAGGCGGAACGCGATGTATTGGCACAGGTAGCCGTCGTCGAACGAGCCTGCCACGAACTTTGCTACGGTGTTGACACTTTCGCTTGCACTCTCGACCTGGAGCCTCTCGTCGAGCGAGTTGCAGCAACTCGTCCGTCCATTGTTTTCAATCTGGTGGAATCACTCGCCGGCCGCGATCAACTCGCCTGGCTGATCCCCGGGCTGCTCGAAACGCTGGGCGTGCCATGCACGGGCACGCCCGCGGTAGCTCTCAATCTCAGCAACGATAAACTCCGCACGAAACAACGGCTGCAACTCGCAGGGCTCCCCACGCCGGCCTGGCAGACATTGCAATCCTTGCAGGCTCCCAACATTCACACCTCGTTCACCGCCGGGCAGTACATCCTCAAAGCCAATGGCGAACATGCCTCGCTGGGCCTCGACGATAGGGCCATCGTGCGCGTTGATTCTGCCGCGGCCTTACACCAAGCTCTCGCGCAACAATCGCAGCGATTCGGCAAGCCCTGCTTCGCGGAACAATTCATCGCCGGCCGGGAATTCAATCTGTCGCTACTTGCCAACGGCTCAGCGCCCCAAGTGCTTCCCCCGGCCGAGATTGATTTCAGCGCGTTTCCGGCGGACAAGCCGCGGATCGTGGGCCAGGCCGCCAAGTGGGACGCGGGCTCGTTTGAGTTCGACCACACGCCGCGGAAGTTCGACTTCCCGCCCGAGGACGAACCCTTGCTGGAACGAATGCGTTCGCTGGCCCGTTCTTGCTGGCAGGTGCTGGAACTAGCGGGCTGGGTGCGGGTGGATTTTCGCGTGGACGAACAGGGCCAGCCTTGGATTCTGGAAGTGAATACCAACTGTTGCCTGTCCCCCGATGCCGGTTTCGCCGCGGCAGTAGCGCAGGCCGGACTCACTCTCACCGTCGCAGTGGAGCGCATCTTAGCCGCGGTACACGCACCGCGCGACGCCGCCACTCGAAACCGACCCAAGAACACGACAAGTTGCGACCCCATCCAGCTCCGTTCAACAATCACCCCCGCCGACGAAGCCCACGTCCGCGAGATCGTCGCCGCCACGGGCCTGTTTCGCGCGAACGAAGTGGACGTCGCCGCCGAACTGGTTCAGATTCGCCTCCGCGAGGGACCAGCCAGCGGCTATCAGTTTGTCTTCGCCGAACAAGAGGGCCAGGTTCTCGGCTATGCCTGCTTCGGTTTGAACACCGTCACGGTAGCCAGCTACGACCTGTACTGGATTGCCGTCTGGCCTCACCTGCAAGGCCGCGGCATCGGGCAGCAGTTGCTCTCCGCGGTCGAAGCGAGCATCACCGCGGCGGGGGGCCAGCGGATTTACATCGAGACTTCCAATCGGCCCGATTATGTCGCCACGCGCGGTTTTTACGAACGGGCGGGCTACGCGCTCGAAGCCGTCCTGCGCGACTATTACGCCGCCGGTGACGACAAAGCCGTCTATGTCCGCCGGCTATAAGCTCGTGGCCACAGGCCTCCAGGTCTGTGCGGCTCCCGATGTTTCGGGCAAACAACCCCGGGAGTACAAACAGACCTGGAGGTCTGTTTCCACGGCGTTACTTTGGCGTGCGAATCTTTCGCAATGGTTGGCCGGAATCTTCGTCAGAATCGTATTAGACCTTTGACGATCACTGCCAAACTGAACGGTCGCCATGCGATTTTCGCTTCGGCTCGTTTCCGAGCCTAGGCTTGAGCAGCCGAATCGGCAGGCGGTGGTGGTTTCACTACCCCCATTGGCTGCCACTTAACGGACGCGTTTGTTCTCGTTCGCTGTCGGCTTCTGGGACAATACTTTTGGGGCAACGGACCGTGAACGAACGACGCACAATTCTCCACATCGACGACGACCCAATCCTCCTGCGAATGGTCGCTGCCAGGCTCAAGCAACATGGCTACGACGTGATCGGCTGCACCGATCCCAACGACGCCGAGGACCTGCTGCTGGCCACCAACGCCCGCATTTGCCTGCTCGATATTTCGATGCCGCAGATGGATGGGCTGGAGCTACTCAAACAAATCAAGCGGTACGACGGCGGCGTGCAGGTCATCATGCTGACCGGCCTGGTCTGCATGAACGCGGTGCTCGATTCGCTCCGCAACGGCGCTGAAGCGCTCTACTTCAAGCCGATTTTGAACTTCGAGCCGCTGCTGGAAATCCTCAGCGATTCGTTCCGCAAGACCGACCGCTGGCGACACACGCTGGAAGAACTGCGGCTGCGACGAGCGCAATCGCTGGTGACGACGGCGTAGCCTTGAAGGTAGCCTGTCGCGTCAGCCAGGGAGTGCAGCGCGAAAGCGAACTATCGGCAACCGTGCGGTAGCACGAAAGCGTGCTACCGCACACGGTTGCCAGATCTGAGTCCACTCGCGGCACTCCCTGGCTAACGCGGCGGGCTTCCTCAATGCTCATCCACGATCGCCAGCAGCAGCACGACTTGAATGCGCGTGCAGTCGCCGGGCGAGCTATTCTCTCGCCAATCGCAGCGCTTCAGCCTTGAGTTCTTCGGAGAGGTAGAATCCGGCAGCTTCCAGCTTTTCGATCAAGGGTCTAACTTCCGTGATCGCGGAGGCCGTTTTCGCCCTCAAGAGGCAACCGAGCGTTCCCAGAATCGTCAGACCCAGGGATTTGGCGACGCGGCGCGCTTGACGATCGTCGAGAATAATGGTCAGGGAAAGCTCATTGGCCAGGGCGATGGCTTCAGCTTCGCCGTCACCTACCATCAGTCGCAAAGATTCAACCAGAGTGCGATTCGTTGGCGCATGCACTTTCAGCCAAGGACGAGCCACACTGAATTCCATGTCGACGGCGGGTGGGATCAAGACCTCTTCAAATACCGCATTGAGCAGATCCAAGGAGTCAATCCGTTCGAGCGCAATCAGACATGCGCTGTCGGCCACGATCAGCCGAGTCACAGCTCCTGCTCCAATTCGTCGGCTGGGTAAGCAAACACGGGAATATTGTATCGCCCCAAAATCTCCATGAAGGCGCGAATCGAAAAACCCGCCATGCGCGCGGCCTGTCCTAGCGAAGCCTTCCCCACCTCATACAGCTTCACGGCGAAAAGAAGTTTCGCCTCCTCGTCGGAAACTGACAGCGGCAACTGCAGCGTTAGAACCCGCGTATTCATAAGGTGTCCCTAAGACGTTGACTGACTCAGTCAAACACACTCATTATACGCTTCGTCATTTCCGACCGCCATGCTCAATGCTCATCCACGATCGCCTCGGCCAGCGGCAACGTGACTTGAATGCGGGTGCCGTTCCCAGGCTGGCTGTCGATCTGGGTTACACCGCCAAGCAGCCGCGCCCGTTCCTTCATCCCGGTCAGACCATAGCGGGTTGTTTTGACCTGCGCCGGATCGAAGCCCACGCCGGCATCGCTGATCGTGAGCAGCAATTGATCTCCCCGCTGCTCGACGGCCACTTCGGCTTGCTGCACCTGACTGTGCCGCGCTGCGTTTTGCAAAGTCTCCTGCACGATCCGCAAGATGATCATTTCGAAGGCGGGCGCCAGGTGTTTGAACTGTACGTTCGCGGCAAAAGTGACGCGAAACCCTTGCTCGCTTTGAAAGCGCTGCGTCAGCGTCGCGAGCGAAGCCACCAGTCCCGCTTGATCGAGCACCACGGGAATCAGCCCGCGGATCAGCCGTCGTGCTTCGGCGACACTCTCGCGCAGTGTATGCACCGCTTGTTCGAACAACTGCTGTCCAGCGGGCGAAGCATACGTGGCTTGCCGAGCGGCCGAATCGAGCAGCATCACCACGCCGGCCATGTCTTGCACAATGCCATCGTGAATCTCGAAGGCCAGCAACTGCCGGTCACGTTCGTGCAGTTCCAGCGAACGATGTAGCAAAGCTCGTTCGCGCAGCAGCGCATCGCGCTCTGCCATCAAGGCGGCCAGTTGCGCTGGCAACGGGGTTAGTTCATCATCGGACGGCACAGCGGACTCACCTGGCAAAAGTTCAACAGCCCGGGCGCTACACCTGACGTGCGAACTGGTGTGAGGCCTCTCCTTTCACCATACTGCGAATCTGCAACCATTGCACTTTATAGGTAGCGATTGAACAGATTTTCCAACCATTCCTGCCGCCCGCTTTGATTGGCTGTCACTTCTCCCTGTTTGAGCATGTACGCTTCCAGCGACGCGAAATTGGCTTTTCCGGATTCAATCTCGGCGCCAATGCCGCGATCCCAACTGCTGTACCGCTGCTTCACGAATTTTTCGAATTCCCCCTCCGCCCGGATGGCCGCAGCCACCTTCAGCCCCTTGGCAAAGGCATCCATCCCGCCGATATGAGCATAGAATAAGTCGATCGGCTCGAAGCTTTCGCGCCGCACCTTGGCATCGAAGTTCACGCCGCCTGGCGCGACTCCGCCATGCTTGAGCAGCATCAACATTACTTCCGTCGTTAAGTAATAGTTCGTCGGGAATTGATCGGTGTCCCAACCGAGCAAGAGATCGCCCGTGTTGGCATCGATCGAGCCGAGCGCCCCTTGAAATCCCGCGTAATCGAGCTCGTGCATCATCGTGTGCCCGGCCAAGGTCGCGTGATTCGTTTCCAAGTTCAACTTGAAATGCGGCAGCAAATCATAGGCCCGCAAAAAGTTGATGCAGGCCGCCGCATCGCTATCATACTGATGCTTGGTCGGCTCTTTGGGTTTGGGCTCAATCAAAAACTGTCCCTTGAAGCCAATCTGCTTCGCGTAATCAACGGCCAGATGAAAGAACTTCGCCAGGTGCTCGATCTCGCGCTTCAAGTCCGTGTTGAACAGGTTCTGATACCCTTCGCGCCCGCCCCAAAACACATAATTCTCACCCCCCAGATCCTTCGTCACTTCCAAACACTTCTTTACTTGCGCTGCAGCATACGCGAACACATCCGCATTGCACGAAGTCGAAGCCCCGTGCATATAGCGCGGATGGCTGAACATGTTCGCCGTGCCCCACAACAGCTTGATGCCTGTCCGCTGCTGTTCTTCCTTCAACACCTTGGCGACGGCATCGAAGTTTTTATTCGATTCCGCGAGCGAGCTTCCTTCAGGCGCCACATCGCGATCATGAAAGGCATAGTAGGGCGCGCCGAGTTTTTCGATCAGCTCAAACGCCACGCGTACGCGATTGACCGCGTTCTCGACAGAGGGGCTGCCATCATCCCAGGGGCGATGCGCCGTCCCCGGACCGAACGGATCGCTGCCCGTGCCGCGGAAGGTGTGCCAATAGACGACGCTGAAGCGCAGGTGCTCCTTCATCGTCTTGCCTTCAATCACTTCGCTCTCGTTGTACCAGCGAAAGGCCAGTGGGTTCTTCGACTGCGGACCTTCGTATTTGATTTTCTGCACTTCAGGAAACGCGGCAGCCATAGCTTGCAAATCCAACGAGGGCCAAGGGAGAGAAACGCGGCAGGTGCCTCACGCACAACCCACCGCAGCGAAACCGCGATTATCGTCGCAGATTCAAATAACACTGGCAACGGGCGGACCCTTCAACTCAGGCCCTCGAAAATGCTCGACCCAACTCTCACCAGCGTCGCTCCTTCCGCAATGGCTTCTCGGAAATCATTGCTCATGCCCATGCTGAGTTCCGTAAGCGAGATGTTCGAGGGGCAGTGAAGCTGCAGCTTGTCGCGCAGCTCGCGGACGGCGGCGAATTGGTTTCTCGCGACGGCAGCGTCACTGTCCAGGCCGGCCATGCTCATCAGGCCTTGGACTTGCACATGATCGAGCGCGGCAGCGGCGAGGAGGGC
>JAYTUF010000544.1:0-22313 GCA_043744755.1 Anatilimnocola sp. | reverse complement strand
TCAAAGCGAAATTGATTAAGTCCCTGGCCCTGTCAGCGGCGGATCATAAGATTCGCGATATTAAGTTTCGGGTGGGGATTGTGCAGTAGAGGCTGGCGATACGTTGCGAGCAGTAGTTTGTAGACCAATCATTCGTACGAGATTGTGATAGCGATGACAGAGGAAAATTCCGACAAGATCAACGCCGACAACGCCGCGGAGCAGGAGTACGACGCCAGCAAGTTCAAAAAACTCTCGGACCGCGATCACGTCCGTGAACGGTATGGCATGTACATCGGCGATAGCGCGGCAGGCGGCTTGCATCACCTGGTGTATGAGCTCGTTAATAATTCCATCGACGAGGTGATGGCCAATCATGCCACGCATGTGATTGTCACCGTGAATGGCGATGGCTCGGTCAGCGTGGAGGACGATGGCCGCGGCATTCCCATCGAAAAGCATGAGCAGACGTCGGAGATCAAGGGGCGCGACGTCTCCACGATCGAAGCCGTGATGACCAATCTCAACATGGGGGCCAAATTCGATAAGCAAAGCTATAAGACCTCCGGCGGCTTACACGGCATTGGTCTCAAGGCGGTGAATTTTCTCTCGCGTTGGTGCGAAGCGACCATCTGCCGCGGCGGGGCCATGTATCAGCAGGAGTTTGAAGCGGGCGTGCCGATGGGGGATCTGAAGCGGATTGGCACCACGGCCAAGCGCGGCACGAAGATCACGTTCAAGCCCGATGGCGAAATCTTCACGCTCTCGACCAAGTTTCAATACGACGTGCTGCAGCGGCGGTTGCGCGAACTGGCATTTCTGAATCGGGGCGTGAAGATCAAAATTGTTGACGAGCGGACCAATACGACGGAAGACTTCTGCTACCAGCGCGGCATTATTGAATTCGTCGAGTATTTGAACCGGACCAGCGAAGCGATTCATAACGACATCATCTATCTGACGACCGAAGTCGATGGCGTGCAGATGGAGGTCGCTTTTCAATACTCGACCGAGTACACCGAGAACATTCACTCCTACGTAAATAGCATTCATACGCCGGACGGCGGCACGCATGTCGTCGGCCTGCGGACCGCGCTCACCCGCACGCTGAACAGCTACGGCAAGAAGGAAAACATGTTCGGCGACATCCTGCCGACGGGGGAAGATTTTCGCGAAGGACTGACGGCCGTGATCGCGGTCCGCGTTGCCGAGCCGCAGTTTCAAGCGCAGACGAAGAACAAGCTCAACAATCCCGAGATCGAAGGAATTGTGAACGCCACCGTCGGCGAGTTCCTTACCAAGTTCTTTGAACTCAATCCCAAAACCGCCAAGGCCGTTTTGAAAAAGGGCATCCTCGCGGCCGAAGCTCGCGAAGCCGCCCGCAAGGCGAAGGAAGCGATCCGCGTGCGGAAAAATGCGCTCTCGGGCGGTGGCTTGCCCGGCAAGCTGCGCGATTGCCTCAGCAAGAATATGGAAGAGTGCGAGCTCTACCTGGTCGAAGGTGATTCCGCCGGTGGTTCGGCCGAAGGTGGCCGGCTGCGTGATTTTCAAGCCATCCTGCCGCTACGGGGCAAGATTATCAATGCTTATAAATCGCGCGAGGATAAGGTGCTCGCCAACGAAGAAGTGCAGAGCATGATCCAGGCGATCGGGGCCGGCGTGGGCATCGATCAGGATCTCAGCCGGCGGCGATATAACAAAGTCATCATCATGACCGATGCCGACGTCGATGGCTCGCACATCCGCACGCTGCTCTTATGCTTTTTCTATCGGCAGATGTATCAACTCATCACGGGTGGCCATGTGTATGTCGCCCAGCCGCCGTTGTTCCGCGTGAAGAGCAAGAAAGATACTTATTACGTTCAAACCGAAGAGAAGATGAAGTCGCAATTGCTGGATAAAGGTTTGAGTGATTGCGAACTGGACTTGCGCGACGGCAAGTTCATTCAGGGCGCGGAAATGACCAAACTATGCAACTCGCTGGCCGATATGGAAGAGGCCGTCATCGCGCTCGAGCGGCGCGGCGTCAGCTTGCGGGCGCATGCGCTGCGTAAAGATGCCGAGGGGCGGTTGCCCGTGTTTCATGTCTTCGTCGGCACGCAGGATCGCTGGTTCGTGAACCGGCATGATCTCGACACCTATCTGGCCGAGCAAGCGCAAGCGGCCGGCAAAGAACTGGCCATTGAGGAAGCCCCCGCGCCGGAAAGCAACGGCAAGGTGGCCTCGCAACTGCACATGACCGAACTGCACGAGGTGCGGACCATCAACGCGGGCCTCGCCGACCTGAAGCGGAACTTCGGCTTCGAGATTGACATCCTGATCCCGCAAGAGCGCACGGGCAGCGATGAAGCCCGCTACGTCCTTCGCCGCGGCGATCACGAAACCGGCTTGCAAGACCTGCGCACGCTGGTGGGCGCCGTGCGCGACCTGGGTCAGAAGGGCCTGACCGTCACGCGGTTCAAAGGCCTGGGCGAAATGAACGCCGAAGAACTCCGCGAAACCACGCTCGACCCCAACAACCGCACGCTGCTGAAAGTCTCGATGCGCGACGCCGGCGCCGCCGACGACATGTTCCGCGTGCTGATGGGCGAAAAGGTCGAGCCGCGGCGGGAGTTTATTGAACGGCACGCGCTGGAGGTAAGGAATTTGGATGTGTAACTCTTGAGGCGGCCGCAATCCTCCAGGTAGAATCAGTGCATGTCAACGACAACCTATCTCGACCAGTTCCTAGACCCCTTGGCGGCAACGTTTTCGCCCGAGGTCGCCCGGCGAATTATTGATTTGCGAGCGCCCTTGGAAATCCAAGCTCGCGCAACTGTGCTGGCCGACAAAGCAAACTTGGGAACGTTGTCGGCCGAAGAGGAAGCAGAGTACAAGGACTTCGTCGACGCCGTCGATATCATCGCGATCCTGCAAACCAAGGCTCGCAAGTTTCTCACGCAGCGCGGTTCCTGAAAATGGAAGCGGGAGCACGCAACGAAGTGCAGCAGCGAGCGGGCGACTGCTGTGAGTACTGCCAGATACCGCAAGCGGCGGTCCCCTTCGTGCCGTTTCACGTGGAGCACATCATTGCACGGCAACACCAGGGGAACGATGAACCGACCAATCTCGCTTTTGCTTGTCATCGCTGCAATGCCTATAAGGGAACGAATCTGAGTAGCATCGATCCGGAAACAGCCGCGATCGTACAGCTATTTCACCCGCGAAAGGATTACTGGGCAAATCACTTTCTTCTGCGCGGCGCGGAGATCATTCCCCTCACTGCGACGGGAAGGGCAACAGCACGGCTCCTGCGATTCAATGATCGGTATCGACTCGAACTGCGCGAGGAATGGGCGG
Organism: Anatilimnocola sp.; assembly: GCA_043744755.1. Lineage (GTDB taxonomy): Bacteria > Planctomycetota > Planctomycetia > Pirellulales > Pirellulaceae > Anatilimnocola. Next base: position 18,995 of record JAYTUF010000544.1, on the reverse strand, counting down.
ACATGCATGAGGGTGAACTCTAATCTGTGCTACGTGGCTTTCCTGGTGGGCAAGAATTCAGCTGCCAGCGGATGCTGCTGCGGATCATCCGCAAGAGAAGCGGCTGCGGCGAGAAATGATGCATGCCAATGCCCTGCGCCCCGAGGAGATCGCTTGGCAATCCAGAGATAGATTTCGTCGGCATCGCCGCTTGCGCGGTCGAGAATCTGAACGGTGAACTTCATGCGTTAGGAGGCAATCCATGCCTGAGACGAAACTGGCGATCGTACTCTTCCAAAGGCATGCCCGTATCGCCCGCGGCCATGTCGTCGAGCGCTTCTCGAACTGCAGCGACGACCGCCGCTGACTCTTCCTGATTAGGATGTTGGTCGCGCCAGAGGTCGATCGCATCTTCGGGGCTCAGAGGTATGCGATTGGCAGACAGTTGCGCGCCCACGAACGCATGAAATTCCCGCAACTCGTTCACGGAAGATTGATTTGATGGGAGATTAGCCGACAATTTAAAGCTCCTAGGGCCCTGCCACGATTATATCAAGCCCCACGACAATCGCCACGACAAGCGCCATTCAAGGGGCGAGAATTCAGAACTCAAGGTCGCCCGGATTCAAAGGCGGCGCGCGTTAACTCCCAAACGGTATCCGCCATTTGCCGATGGCCGGCTTGCGACAGGTGAATCGTATCGAGCGTCGAGCCATTGCCGGCGAGGATCGAGAGGAACACTCTTTTCGGTACCAGCGCGACGCCCTGCTTCCTCGCCGCAGCCCGCTGCACGCGGCCGTACTCGTGATAGAAGGGCGGGAGCGGCAGTTCGAACATCACGATTTGCCGGTCGGGCGCTACGAGGTGGGCCAGGAGCGCATTCAGATCGCGGTCAAACTCCGCGGCGGTCGTGGACCCGAGCAGATCGTTGCCGCCGATTTCGACGACGACCAGATCCGCTTGCACGGGGTGTTGCTTAACGCGCTTGAGCGCCGAGGCCGCCGTCTCGCCGACGTGGGAAATGTCTTGCACTGCCACGTTGTGTTCACGGGCCAGAATCTTCGGCCAGGTTTCGGCCCGCTCATCGCCATCCACGCCCGCCGTGACGGAATCGCCGATGACGGTGAGGGCTCGTTGATTCGCGGGCCGGAGCGTGGGCAGCGCGTGATAGGGCACTTCCAGGGCCGCCGCAATGAGCCAACCGGCCATCAGGCAATGCGGCGCCCAGTGCTCCCAATCTTTCCGAAACCCAGAGACCAACCACGGAAGCGTGCCTGCGATTGCGAGCGTGTAGCACCAATACGGAATCGCGGTCGAGGAAATCGCGATGGCGATGCAGGCCAGTACAAACAAGAACCCGGCCATGCGGCGAGCGATGGGTTGGGGGCGCTGCGAAACGAGCGCCGCCACGATCATAAGCATGATCCCGGTGAAGAAGACCTGCCCGCTGGCGACATGATAGACCAGTGGGTTCATTAGATTCAGTTCCCCTCAGACTTCGCTCGGTCCCTGCGGACATCACTGACTGCCGGTTAGCCGTTACCCGGGTGTCACCCGCGTATTGGTGACATGGGCGCGATGTTTCCTTGCGGCGAGTAGTTACATGGGGCAGGCTCCCGCCTTGCCACCGTCGGCGGCATCCATGGCCTGCCCTCCGAAACTCACTTTCGCAGCTCAACGGTAATCAGCACGATGCCATCGCGCTCGAGCAGCATCAGCGGCACGGGAGTGCGTAGTCCTTGCATCACTTGGGCTGGCGTGGCGTATTGGTTCTGCGCGATGAGCTTTCGCTCCAGGTTAATAGCGGCCGCTTTGAGGGCCGGATAGTGAAGAATGAACGGGATGCCGGTTTTCTCCGTCAAATGAGCCGCGATTACGGGCAGCGGTTGGTTGAGGTCGATATCGAGTTTTGTCTCAAGAGCCTTGGCGACCTCGGCGGACGGCTTGGACTTCTCCCCGTTGTCACGCTGCACGACCAGCAGCACTTCGTCCTGGATGATGACCCGCAGATCGAACGGCAGGAGAGCGCACTTCAGCATTTCTGCGAGCGGCAGCTCCGGCTGAGTGCAGGAGATTGTTTGGTCTGGAGAAACGCCCGCGGCGGCGAGCGAACGGCGATCAAAGACAATGGTGCAGCCGGACAAGTCGGCTAAAAACGACATGACATCTTTTAAGGAAGTGTCCTTAAATTCGAGGCGTCCCTTTTCCCGTTTGAGATTTAGTAGCAATCTTTCGCGACTCAATTGCTGCCATTGGGATTCCACTCGCCGCGCGCGAAGTGCGCGAAGTTCCGGCGTGCCAGGTACGATCAACAAACTCTCTTGGGGTGTGACGGTCACTTCCAAGCCGTAGTCGTTGAGTAACAAACGCAAGGCGCTGCGCAGGCTGATTTGCTTGACATTGAACGTCAATGGCATCTCAGGATCGATCCGCTTTGGTCCTTGCTGCGTCTCGGCCGCCAGCTCAATCTTCACGGCGTGCTGATCGGTGAGAAAATTCAGCACGTCCTTGAGCGGCGTGTCCACGAATTCGAGCGAGGTATCTTCATCAAGCGCACGCTCCGCTGGTCTGTGCTGCGAGTGCGCAGGTTGTTGTCCACTGGCCGGCGTCACGCTGCATGTCACGAATGCCCCGAGAATTGCCGCCTTGAGCCACCGTTGATTGCACATGGGAGCGATCGCCTGATGATAGGCCCTTTTTTAATAATATCTTTTCCAGCGTTTGGCGAAGTCGGCTGGCTTGAACTCGATTTGGAGGATACCACATCAGGCGGTCTGGATTGCGTACGATATCGCGCTTCTGGCCCCTACCGTCCGCCCCCCGCTGCCTCCAGAATCTCCACGATCAACTCGATCTGCACCGGATCGTTGCCACCTTCGGCATGAGGCCCATTGTCGGATGAGAACATCACCAGCGTGTCGTCATCGATTTGCAATTCCTTGAGCAATGCCATGAGCCGGCCCACATCGGCATCGAGCCGAGTGATCATCGCGGCGTGCGCTGCGAGATTGTCCGCGAGAATGAACACGATGTTTGGCCGGTGCGGCTGCAGCTTGGAATTCGGGTTTCTTGCCTGGCCTGCGACTGATTCTGCCCCGAGGCTGATGAGGGAGAGGATCAAGACGAATCGCAGGAGAGACATGAGAAAGCTCGGTTGAGTTGAATGGGCGTCGGCCGCGTCGTCAGTATCAGCCCCCACTGGCAATGGGGTCAACTTTCCTTTTGCAATCGCAATGGGTCTACCTGGGCTGTTTGTGGGATAGGAGAATCTGCTGTGTGCTGATCTTGAGAACAGAATCGACCGCCCTTCGTTGAGCCTGCCCATGCCTGCGTCGTCCGAGACCATTCGCCAACTCCTGGAGGAGTTCGAACACACCTGGCAAGACGGCGCGCCCGTTGAAATCTCTGCCTTTCTGCGGCAGGTCACGCAGCAAGCATCGCCGCTCAGTGCGGATGAGTTGCGCGAGCTGGTGCTGGCGCTGATTGAAGTCGATCTCGAATATCGTTGGCGGGCCTGGCGACCGGCGGGTGAGGATCCCACGCTCTGGCTGCTGGACGGTTACGAGCAACAAGTGCCCCAGTTCGTACGTGAACGGGGTTGGCCTGATTCGCTCATCATTGCGGAGTTTAAGAACCGTCGTCGTTGGGGCGATCGTCCGACCGTCGAGCTGTTTCTGATGCGCTTTGCGAATCGCCGCGACGAACTGCTGCCGCAGTTGAGTTCGATTCATATCGAGTTTGAAGGTGCATCCACAACCGACCTGCCGAAGTTGCCTGGCTTTGATGTGCAGGAAGAGTTAGGCCGCGGTGGATTTGGCGTGGTGTATAAAGCCTGGCATCCGCAGCTCAGTCGCTTCGTCGCGATCAAGATGCTCAATGATTCAGCCGGTCGGTCCGAGCGAATCGTCGCCCGGTTCGCGCAAGAGGCGCAGGTCATCGCCCAGCTCAATCATCCGCACTTGCTGCGGATTCATCAGGTGGGCGAACATCAGGGCCGGCCTTATTTGGTGCTGGAGTATGTTTCCGGTGGCAGCCTGTCCGATAAGTTGGCGCAGCGCAAACTAAAACCGCTGGAAGCTGCGGAATTGGTAGCCAAGCTCGCCGATGGTTTGGAAGCCGCCCATCGCGCGGAAGTGATCCATCGCGACCTCAAGCCGCAGAACATCCTGTTTGAAGGGGACCTGCCAAAAATTGTCGATTTCGGTCTGGCCCGCTTTGGTGAACGCAAGCACACGCTGACGCAGGAAGTGATGGGGACGCCGGCGTATATGTCGCCGGAGCAGGCGGCCGGCAATGCGCGGATCATCACGCCGGCGGCGGACATTTATTCGCTGGGGGTGATTTTGTTTCAGATGCTCGCCGGTCGCCGTCCCTTCGAGGGTGAGCCGAAGCTGATTCTGCATCAGATTCTGCACGACCTGCCGCCACGGCTGAGATCGCTGGTGCCGAGTGTGCCGCTCGACTTAGCCACCCTGTGCGACAAGTGCCTGGAGCGCGACCCCAACGCCCGGTTCGCCACGGCCGGTTTGCTTCGCGATGAACTGCGGCGGTTCGTGGCGGGGGAGAAGATTGAAACCAGGCCACGAGGTTTGGTCAGGCGGACGGTACGCTGGGCGCAGTACAAACCGCTGCAAGCAACTTCCTTTGGCCTCGCTGCAATCGTGCTAGCGCTGGCGATCTTCAGTGGCCTCTACTATTCAAAATTCCTGGAAGCTGACGAGCAACGGGCAGTCGCCAAACAGGCGCAGGGAGTTGCCGAAGACGCCCAGCACAAAATCGCCGGCGAGCAAGAGAAGACCAAAGCAGCATTGCAAGGTGAACAAGCGGCCCGAGCGCGGGAACAAAAGCTGCTTGAGCAGATCGAGCGCCTGGGTTACCTGCGCCAGATCAACGTGGCACTCACCATGTGGCGCGAGAATCGCCTGCCGCAGGCCCGCAGCTTGTTGCAAGCTTGTCCCGAAAAGTATCGCAATTGGGAATGGCACTATGTGAGCGGCCTGTGTCAAAGCGGCGGCCTCCGCTTGAAGCACGAGTCGCCCGTGCATTTCGTCGCGATCAGGCCGGCCGGTGACGTCGCCGCCACAAGTGACAACGGGGCCATCCGGCTGTGGAACACTCAAACTGGCTTGGAGACCGCGCAGATCGCCATCGCGCCGAACAGCCTCCAATCGCTAGCTTTCACACCAGACGGCGAGCAGTTGTTCGCCTTAGTCGAACAAGCGAACAAAGCAAAACTGCTGACTTGGAATGCTGCCGATGGCAAACCAGTCGCCGTCGTCGTATTGTCTCCACCCGAAGGTGCGCGCGTGCGCGCGATCTCTCCTGACGCTAAACGGTTCCTCACCTTCCGCACGCAGCGGCCTGCCGCTTATACGATTCGCCAATGCGATTCGGGCGAATCACTCGCCAACTGGATGCCCAGCGTGTCCGGCGGCGGGAAGTGGATCGCGGGCGGAAAGTACCTGCTGAACTGGGGCCTGATCGATGGCCTGGCGCTCGTCACCTCCGGCAGTGATGGCGCGGAAGTCACCCGGCTCGAGAATCGCTTCAGCGGAATCTCTGCCGCCGACGGCAACGAACGGCTGGTGGTCTTGGGATTTGGCGAAGGGACGATTTCAGTCTGGGATCTGAAGACAGGCAAGGAGATTTGGACCCACAAGGAAGGGAACCAGATGATTCGCAGCCTCAGCGTTTCCGACGACGACCTGTTCGTAATCGGCACCGCGGGCGGCGGGGTGAAGGTCTTCGATGCCCGGCTGAAAAAGGAAGTCACGTCGTTCCGCGGTCATACAGCAACCGTGGTGAGCGCTGCCATCACGCCGAACGGGCAGCAGTTCATTTCCGGCAGCGTCGATAAGCTCGCGGTCGTGATGGACTCGCGCGCGCAGCAAGAGGGTCAACAATTGCGGGCGCACAAAGCCTGGGGACTGCGGCTGCGATTTTCGCCCGCTGGCAAACAGTTGATCACCAGCAGCATCGATCGTTCCGTGCGCATTTGGCAGGCAGATACGCTCGCAAAGATCGCTGAATTCACCGATCATGCCGAGGGGATCAACTGCGCGCTCGTCGCCGCGGACAACGAAACGCTTTACGCCGGTTGCGTCGATGGCTGCGTGCATGTGTGGAATCTCAAGGACGAGAAGCGACAACAGATCATCGGACCGGGACCGAATCAAATCGCCGTAGCCGACCTGGCATTGCTTGACGACCGCGGACTGCTGGTGGTCGCTTATCACAACAACGCTAGCGTGGTCTGGAATCTCAAGACGCTGAAGGAAGAGAAGCGCCTCCCGCTCGCCTATCGATTCGCGCTTAGTCCCGATCGGAGTCGGCTGGCACTCGTGGGCGCGACCAGCATCCAAGTCCTCAGCACCGCCGATTGGTCAATTCAAGCGAATTGGCACGACAATCCGCAAACCGTCGAAGCGGTTGCTTTCCTGCCCGATGGCAAGCGCCTCGCGACGGGCGGCACCGATCATCAAATCAAAGTCTGGGATGCCGCGACCGGCAAGCGGCTGCAAACTTTGAGTGGCCACTTCGGTAACGTTACCTGCTTGCAAGTGCTGCCCGGTGGCGAGCGTCTAGTCAGCGGCAGCGAAGATAAGACGGTGCGCTTATGGGATTTGATCACCGGCCAGGAAGTGATGATCCTCGGCACTCACGATGGCGCGATTGACGATCTTGCTGTGAGTGCCGATGGCACGCGAATCGTCTCCGCATCCGACGATGGCTTGGTCAAGACGTGGCAGGCGAAGGAAACTCGCTAATCTTCATCCGCCAAATCCGCTTCGTTAATCATGGCAAAGCCCTTGGTATTGAGCGTCTCCAAGGCCATATCGATGTTATCGACCATCAGCGCGACGGCCGCGTTGCCATGCGGGCGAATCAGCAATGGATAGGCTTGCACGATATTCACTTCCGCCTGCAAGAGCGCGGTGCACACTTCCAACAGCGGCTGGTTCGACTTCGGCAGTTCGACGCCGATCAGGTCGCTTTCGATGATCGCCAGGCCCGCCCGTTCCAGAATTTCGCGTCCTCGTTCCGGATGGCTGAGCAGAAATCGCACGAAGGCGCACTCGGTGGCGTCGTTGATCGAGAGGGCCACGATTCGCACGCGGCTCCCCTCGAACCGGCGGATCACTTCCATCAATTGGCCTACGCGGTTCTCCAAAAAGACCGTGAATTGCCGAATGGTGGGAAAGCCGCGACCGCGGGCGGTGACATAGCCGGTATCCACTCCTTCGCCGATGCTCATAACTCGTCTCCAATCGCGATCGATCCATGCGGTGGCTGCGGAGTCATTGTAGCAGCGCTTCGAGCCCGAGGCACGCGGCGCAATCGTAGCTGAATTCGCCAGAATTCAGTCCCACCGCGGTCTGAATTCTGGCGAATTCAGCTACACAAGCGCAACTACCGCCCCGCTAGAAACGAAGTCTTCCGCGCCCTTCCCGCCGCACCAATCACGCGGAGCAGGTGCCTTTTGATTTCAACTTCACCGCTACGAGCTTCCGCCACGGCTGCCAGTTCTTCAGCGGGTAGGGCGAGCGTGTCGCACTTCAGCGTGCGGCCCAATTCCGCCAGCGATTCGCTTTGCCTCACTACTTCGCTCCAATCCCGCCGGTCCGCCGCCGCGATCAACTGGCCGAGCAAACTCGGCAGCGACTGCAACACCGTCGCCACTCTCGCATTGTTGCTTGCCAGCCGTTGATTGGCGCGGGCGAAGTCGCGGGGTGAGGGAAGCGTCATAAAATCAGCTCGCGGATCTCGACAACAACGATTTACGCAGCCAGGCGACGAGCACTAGGACGGGCGCGGCGAACTTGTTCACTTTGTTGCATGATCGCCGCGACCAGCGAATCCATCGCGGCTGCAATCAATTTACCGCGGAGTCGTAGAATAGCCGGACCTTCCTGGGCGATCAGCTTGTCGGCCTCTTGGGTCACCACAATCGCCGACCGAGCGCGGATGTATCCGCGGGCTTCGTTGGCTTCGAGCGATTGCAGCCGGTCACAAACCCGCTGATAGGCCGCCAGGCGACTGCGGCCGGCGATCCGCTCCGCCAGATGAGCCACCTTATCGATCACGAGCCAATCCACCATCCATTGAGCCAGACCCATAGCCAAATCCTTCCAAGCGCGGGGGGAATTCCAGGCGGCCGAGCGACGATCGCCACGGCGGCCAGGCTTTCCATGAAATCGAGTGCGCCCGGCCAGCAACTTGATGCGCGGGCCATTGCGCTGGGTTGAACCAGTTGGCGAAACTGTCTGTTGCCGCGGACCGTTCGCTGCTAGCGGCTGTTTTCGGCGGGATGATTAAACCGGCAGAGAAGAAACGCCGATACAAACCTAGTAATCGGTTCGCGTAGCCCTGATCGTTCCTGGCGTCGTAACCCGCGCCACTTGACTGACCGCTAAGGTTTTCCTACGCTCACAGATGCGAGGGAAGTGACATTCCCGTCCCAAATCAGGCGCTGTAGCCAAGTGGCTAAGGCAGCGGATTGCAAATCCGCCATCATGAGTTCGACTCTCATCAGCGCCTCTTGATACTTTCAGCTTGAAGGCTGACTTGTGACTAACATCGCTTGTCAGCCTTTGCTGTTTCTTGGGTATCAGCCGGCGCTCACAGGTTTGATCTGCAATTCTTAATGCGCGACTGCGCGAAGCTGGAGCGAGAGCTTCGACAGGATCAATTGGTTGAGGCTAACCTCTTCGTCCTCGGCCTCGGCGATTAAAGCCTGATGGACGCTCTTGGGCATGCGGACCAACAACTTGCCGCTGGCCTCTCGGGCGGGCGACTGACTCTCAGGCTCCGGCAAGGATTCGAGCAGCAAGTTCAGTTCCTTGTCGGCAACGGAACCCGAAAAAGCGGTGCGATCCTGTGGCGTCGAAAACAACTCTTGGTACTTTCCTCCAGGCCCGTAGAGGGCATTCTGGGCTTGCAGCCAATTGAAGCCCGACCGCTGCAGCTCTTTCGCAAAGGCCACCAGTTGCTGGCCCCGCGCGGCGATGCTGGTTTTCTTGGTCATCTGCTTGTCTCGGCAAAAAAAATGGATGGGCCGAAGAGCGCTGGCTACTCCCGCTGCCGCGCGAAGTCGGGGTGGCGTTCTTGGAGGACGCCGAGCAGGCGGAGGATGCCGTCGAGGATCGTCCAGGGACTGGGCGGACAACCGGGAACGTAGAGATCGACCGGCACGACGCTGTCGGCCCCGTTGTGGGCTTCGGGATGATCGATGTAGGGGCCGCCGGAAATGGCGCAAGCGCCGACGGCGATGACGATCTTGGGCGAGGGAACCGCCTCATAGGTTTTGAGCAGCGCGATTCGCATGTTCTCCGTCACGGGGCCGGTGATCAGCAGGCCATCCGCATGTCGCGGCGAAGCGACGAACTGAATGCCAAAACGGCTCAGGTCGAAGACAACGGTATTGAGCACGTTCACGTCGGCTTCGCAGGCATTGCAACCGCCGGCGCTCACCTGCCGCAGCTTGAATGAACGGCCAAAGATGCGGCGCAACTTTTCGCCCATGGCCTGGGCCATTTCGTGCGGCCGACCGTTGATCTGCAAGCCGGCGCGGGTGCTGGAGGCGAGCCGGTAATCGTTTGAAAAAGACACAGCGCCTTCCGGGCAAGCATCATGACACTCCGTGCAAAACAGACAGCGGCCCATATCCAGCGACAACTCGTTTCCTTCATGCTTGATCGCTTGCGTGGGACAAGCCTGAGCGCACTCCTGGCAGCCGCCGCCGCAGCGCGACTCGTTCAGCAGCGGCAGGCCACGAAATCGCTCCGGCCGCGGCGGGGCGGGGTCGTTCGGATAGCCGGTGGTCCGGTGGCCTTGCTCGAAACGTTCAAACAGCACGTTCAACATGATGACGATTGCTCACAAGTCATGGCCGCAATAAGACAGGTTAAAGCTCTTGTTGCAGAGGGGGAAATCGGAGATCTGCTGGTCGCGGAGGGCCAGCATCAGCCCAATCCAATTGTGGAACGAAGGATCGACCACTTTGTAGCGGGCAAAGCGGCCTTCGTGATCGGTAATCGCAATGTGGCAGACGGGCCCGCGCCAACCTTCGACGATGGAGACAGCCAGCGCATCGGGCTGGAGCGGACCAACTTCTTCGGCCAGTCTGCCTGGATGCAGACTGAGCAGGTGCTCGACCACAAAAGTGCCGGAGCGCTCGATTTCCAGCCCGCGCACAAAGGCGCGGGCGTAAACATCGCCCGAGGGAGCACTGGCGACCGGAATGTGTGCGAAGCGAAAAATGCCGCTGCCGAAGTCTTGCCGCGCATCGCGATCGCTGCCCGCCGCCCGCAAGGGGAGGCCGACAATCCCCAACACTTCGGCCTGGTCCCGAGTGAGCACGCCGACGTTCTCAAAGCGAGCTTGCACGGACATGCTTTCCCACAACAGTTGCGCGGCGCCATCCACATCCCGGAGCGCGGGCTTGAGGCGGCCGGTGATCTTCTGGGCCATCTTCAGATCGACATCGAAGTTCACGCCGCCGGGCTTGATCAGACTGCGGCCAAAGCGGTTGCCGCAGAGCTCGCCGGTGGCATTCAAAAAGTCGCCCCGGAGCCGTCCGCAGAAATTGCTGGTGGGCAGAAACCCCACGTCGTCGGCGAGCGCGCCTAAATCGCCGGTGTGGCAGGCCAGTCGTTCGAGTTCCAGCGCAATGCCGCGGATAACCTGCGCCCGCGGCGAAGGCTCTACTCCCGCCAGTCCTTCGATGAGCTGGCAATAGGCCGTGGTATGACCAATGGTCGTATCGCCGGCCAGCGTGGCCATGTAATGAATAGTCCGTTTGTCCGGTCCGCCAATGAGCGCTCGTTCCACGCCCCGGTGCTGATACCCGAGCTGAATCTCCAGATGAAACACATGCTCGCCATGACATTGAAAACGAAAGCTGCCCGGTTCGATCACTCCGGCATGCACCGGTCCGACAGCCACTTCATGAATCTCTGGCCCCGTAACCTGGAAATAATCCGTAACAGCAGGGCCGATCTTCGTGCCCACCGCGCGGTTCCAGGCATCGTGACCGGGCCGATACGAATGGTGATATCGCAGCGGTTTGAGCCACGGATGTCCCATAGGCACCAAGCCCCATTGCTCGGCAATCTCACGCTCGAAGTTATGCGCCTGCGGGCAATCGGGCGTCAGCGAATGGAATGATTCGCCATGTACGTCTGTCGCCAGCGGGCACAACACGCCCTCCGTCGCGTTCGCCAAGACTGCGAACAGCCGAATGGCGGGACCGGGAATCGGCTGACCAAAAAATGCAGCCAGTCGCGTGTCCGGCCCGACTTCATTAATGATCGTTTCGCGAAAGCGCTCAAAGTCCAGATAGGGAACATCGATCAGCGGGATGGCCCCGCCATTTTTCAATTTCGGAATTGCCTGCATGAGAGGCGTCATAAGGACCTCGCGACCGCGGCGGGGGCCGCGACTGGATTGGCCTGCAGATAGGCGACCGCGTCGTTGAGCATCGCCAGCAGCGGCGGCGGCATGTAGACGCCCAACAACAGCACCAACAGGCCAAAAGCCACGATCGGCCAGGAAGTGCCGACAGTGTCGTGGAAGTCGGTGTTGTCCGCCGCGGCACTGGGTTTGCCGAACACCATCGACACGACGGTTGATCCAAATCCGAAAAAGATGATCAAGAGCAGAAACACGAACAGACTGCCGGCCACCCATTGCCCCTGCTGAAAGGCAGCGGAGACCAGATAGAACTCGCTCACAAACGGCGCGAACGGCGGCGCACCGGTGATTGCCAGAAAGCCCAAGAGAAACATCCAGCCGGAAAGAGGCAGCCGGCGGAGCACCCCCTGCACCTCGCCAGTCGTTTTTACTCCGTAGGCACGATGGATGTTGGCGGCGGAAAGGAACAGCACGCCCTTAGTGAGAGCGTTGCTGATGACATGCAACAACGCACCCCAAACGGCGACGCCCCCCAGTCCCACTCCCAGCGCCAGAATCCCCATGTGCTCCACGCTCGAATAGGCGAGCATCCGCTTGAAGTCGCGCTGCCGCATCATGAAGGCGGCCGCCAATGTCATCGATACCAGTCCCATGAAGACCAGCAATTGCCGCGCAAATTCCCCCTGACCGGCCGCGTTGCAAATCTGCACGAACCGCAAGATGGCCAGAAACGAACAGTTCGTCAGCCCGCCCGCCAGAATGGCCCCAATCATGCCCGGCGCTTCGCCATAGGCATCGGGCTTCCACGTATGCATGGGCGCGAGTCCCATCTTCGTGCCATAACCGACGAGCAGCAAAATAAACGCCGCGTGCAGCCAGGGTATCGAAAGCTGCGGCGCTTGGCGGACGAGATCCTCCAGCATCAGCGTGGAGGCCAGTCCTTCGTGCAACGAAGCATAGGCGAGGAACAGTGAGCCCAGCAGCGCAATCGCGATCCCGACCGAACAGATCACCAGGTATTTCCAAGTGGCCTCCAGCGACCGCGGATTGTGATTGAAATACAAGCCTGGCGCGCTGACCAGCGTGGTGGCTTCCATCGCCACCCACATCAGGCCCAAATGGTGCGAGAGGATGACCAGCGTCATCATCGAGAGTCCCAGCAACAGGCACGAGCAGAGGGCCCGGTTATCGCGATGCTGCCGCTGCGCTAAATAGCCCGGCGCGTAACACGAGCACAGAAAGAACAGCACGCTAATCAGGCCCAGGAATATCTTTCCCAAAGGATCGAGCCGTAGCCAATCGTTGAACCCAGTAATGAACGGGAATTGCAACATCCAGAACGTCAACACCAAATGCGAGAACGCTGCCGGCGGCAGGAGCCACGGCCGCCAGCGATTCGATGGCAGGGCGAAGGCCAGGGCCGACCACAGTATCGGCAGACAAACCACCAACTCGGCCATGCCTGGTTACTCCCGCAATGTGGAAAGGTGATCGGAAGTCGTCGCCGGGAATTGACGGCTGACGTGGTGGAGAATGATCTCCATGACAAACACGGCGACAAACACATCCAGCAGCACGCCCAGTTCCACCAGCAAGGGGAGCGCATCGACCAGCAGCAATCCGAAGATGAAGATGCCGTTCTCCAGAACCAGGTAGCCCAAGACTTGCATCAGCGCTTCGCGCCGCGTCGTCAGAATCAGAAAGCTGATCAGCACCGTGGCCAGCGACGCCGGCACCAGCAGATGACTGGCATGCTCTTCCTTGAGCGGCAGTTTGGTGGCAAAGGCAATCACCGCCGCGGTGGCGAGTGCGCCCACCAACATGGACGCAGTAATGCCCAAGTAAGGTTCGATTTTGCTCGGCGCTTTGGCTCGCTGCATCGCGTAGAGGAGCATCCGCGGCATGACGATCCCCTTAATTACCACCATGGCCGTTGCCAGCGCGAGCAAGCGAGCGCTGATCAGGGTTGTGCCGCTGCCCCCGTCCTCACGATGCATCAGCGGATAGATCACCCCCAGGATCGCGCCCTGCAGCGCGACGCCATAAATGATCGCCTTGAGCCGCGTGGTGGCCAGCAGCAGAAAGTTCAGCAGCACGACGGCCACCAGGGCCGGATCGACGAGCGACAGGTTCATGGTGAAGCAACCTCCAGCACGAGCCCAAAGGCGCCAATCACTCCCGCCGCGGTCAGCACGTGCGGCACGAGCGTCATCCGCAAGCGGGCCATCACGCTTTCCACCACACCCAGGAGCACGGCGATCAGCAGCATGGATCCCAGGAATGCAGGCCAGGCAATGAATACGGGAAATAGGTCCAGCGGAACCGCCAACCGCACAATCACCGCCGAAAACAGAAACAGCTTGGCGGCGGCCGCGAGCTGCAAGAGGCCCAACATGGGTCCGCTATGATCGAGCACGATCACCTCATGAATCATCGTGAGTTCTAAGTGCGTGTTCGGATCATCGAACGGGATGCGGCAGTTATCCGCCAGCGTGAGCAAGAACCAACTGGTCAGCACGAGCAACAGCGGCGCACCCGCGGCCTGCCACGTCACCAGGTGCGAACCGCCTAGCAGCGACTGCATTTCCAGCGACCCCGCCACCTTCGCCAGCACGAGCAAGTTGAAGAACATCGCCGGCTCGGAAAGACAGCCGAAAGTGATTTCCCGCGCCACGCCCATTCCCTCGAACGCCGAACCCGTATCGAGCGACGACAGCACCAAAAAGAACCGCCCCAAAGCCAGCAAGTAGATGAACAGCAAAATGTCGCCGTCAAAGTGCAATGGCGCGGGCGAACGAGCGAGCGGAACGAACAACGCCGCGAGCACTGTGGTTGTCAACGCGGCCACGGGACCAAACCGAAAGAGCCAGGTGGTGACGGTGCTCTGCACGGTTCCTTTGTGCGCTAGCCGCCACAGGTCGTAATAAGGCTGCACGAGCGGCGGACCTTGCCGACCGCCGAAGAAGGCTTTGACGCGGTTGATGACGCCCAGCAGCAGCGGCGAGAACGCGAGCACCGCCGTTATTTGCAAGCCAACTTGCAGGACAAAGATCATGGGAGCGCCCTAATGCCAGAATAACAAGAGCAGCACGATCGTAAACACAATGTAAGCCAGGTAAATATGGACGTTGCCTTGTTGCATCAACCTTGTCCATTGAAACGCCCGGCTGAAATAATCAAACACGGGCACAATGGTCCGATCCAAAATCAACTCAGGCACATAACTCGCGAATTTCTCCGTGGTCGGAAACAAGCTGCGAATCTCAGGCCGCGTCTGCACCGGCTTCAGCAGCCAATCGAACAGCAGGACCAGGAACTGCATGAGTGAAGAACCGGTGTATTGCAAGCGCGGCGTCGGCGCGGTGTAGCCGCAGCCCCAAGTGTCCGTCCAGGTAAGTGTGTCGAGCCGAATGCAGCGCTGCAGCACGATGTATCCCAGGGCCAGCGCCGCAAACAGCGCGAGTAGAGCCCCGTTGAGATAGACCAGCGGGGCTGCCTTGTCGATCAAGTCTTCCGGGCCAATCGCGCCGCGCGCCCAGGCGCGGCAGACCTGATCCAACACCGGCACCGCCACGCGGGGAAAAATTCCCAGCCCCACGCAAGTGATCGACAACACAATCAGCGGCATCCGCATCGCCCAGCCGGGGTCGTGAGCCGCGTGCTCGAGCGGCCGTCGCGGGGTACCCAGAAACACCACGCCGAACGCTTTGACAAAACAGGCCACCGCGGCTGCCCCCATTAGCGCGAGCGCCGGGGCGGCAATGGCCGCGGCCGGCAACGACGCTTGGTCTGGCTCCAATCCCAAGGTGTGAAACAGTCCCATGTAGATCAAAAATTCACTCACAAAACCGTTCATCGGTGGCAAGCCACTCGCCGCCGTGGCGCCAATCAAAAACGCTCCGGCCGTCCAAGGCATCGTCTTCGCCAGCCCGCCGAGCAAATCCATCTGCCGCGTGTGTGAGACGTGCAGCACGGACCCAGCGCTTAAGAACAGGAGCGACTTGAAGATCGCATGGTTCCAAACATGCATCAGCGCCCCGGCCAGCCCCAGCGTGATCCACAGCGGGCTGTCGTATGTACGACCCAGCAGCGCCAGACCCAGGCCGACCGTGATGACGCCAATGTTGTCCACGCTGGAATAGGCCAGCAAGCGCTTGAGGTCGTGCTGAGCCAGGGCATAGACAATTCCCACCACCGCCGACACCACGCCCAGTCCCAGCACCAGCGAGCCCCACCAGAGCGGCGGCTGCGGCAGCATCCAGGTGATTCGCACTAGCCCATAGATGCCCATCTTGATGACCACGCCCGACATCACGGCCGACACATGACTGGGCGCCATCGCATGCGCGCTGGGCAGCCAGAAATGCAGCGGCATGATGCCCGCCTTCAGGCCGAAGCCAACGAGTGCGAGTACGAACACGATCGACGCCATGTGCGGTGCGATTCTCGCCGGCGCGAGCGGAATCAAGTCATAGCTGCCGCTCACGGCATACAGCAGCGAGAACATCGCAATCAGAATCAGCGTTGCGGAATGACTGGCGGCCAAATACATCCAGCCCGTATCCCGCACGTCGTCCTTGTCATCCTCGGTGGCGACCGCGAAGAAGGCGGAAACCGCCATCCCTTCCCAGCCCACCAAAAACGTCACCGAATTGCGGGCCAGCACGAGCGTCGCCAGCGATGCGGAGAGCAATCCATAAAACAGGCGCAAGCGTTTGCCGTTCTCGGGATGCTCCGCCGCATTCCAGTATTCCATTCCATAAATCGAGCCCAGCAGAAACACGACAAAGATCGGCGCGAGAAAGAACGCCGAGAGCGCATCGCAGCCCAAATCGAAATGGAGATCGGGCAGCGGCGTCGGAAACGTCAGCACATCGAAACCCGGCCTGGCCAGCGCGCCGATCACGCCCGCAATTCCGCAGCAGCCTCCCAAGACCGCCAGCACCGCGGTGATGCGCGGCCCGAGCGCCGAGCGCCGGTTGACAAACAGCCCGGGCACGCCGCTGATCGCGGCAAGCACCACTGCCCACAAGAGAAGCGTCGCGGTGTTAATCATGTCTGGTCCCGAACAACGATGAGCATCACCAGACTGGCTGAGCAAGAGCCGGTGACAATCGAGAACCCTGACCACTCACCCTTTGATTGTTACCAGAGTTGCGCGGAAGTGTTACGTGTTGAAATGACAAACTCGTAAGCTGACTGATTGCCCTACCAGATCGACTGCCCGATGTAAGTCGCGGCGGGATCAACGCCGGTTCGAGAAAAACGTCCATCAATCGCGCCCCCCGCACGACACAAATTGCTCGGAAACCCGAGAAATACGCAAGATTCTGCTCATCCAAGGCCCCCCATTAATGGACACCCCCATTTAGCGGAATGGCAAAAATTACGTCGCATCGCCCGTCACTCATCCGCTGGGATGAGGGTCAGGGACCGACCTGCCTAACAACCGGGAGATAACACTTTATCACTCAGATCTCGCCGCGATCTCACACCGCCGAAGTGCTTGTCAGGCAACACGTTATAAATACATTATCAGCTTTTGATAACGAATTATCGATAACTTTGATAATAACTCATCCGGGGGAGGGCTTTTAACACGCAGCCGTTTGCATCGTGCGAGAGCGGCCGCAGCCAGCTGAGCGATCACCCTTGCTGCCAGACGGATAACCCCTCCGCACCGTTCACGCGCAGATTTTCGCTAACCCAAATTGCCAAAGATCGCTGCAAATATTGTACGCAACTATTAAATATTTGTCAATAACTAATTAAGTACAAATCGCTAGCGCGCCCGTTGTTGCGACTGAGCCAGCGGGTTGCCAACGACTTAGCACCAACGGTGCGTCCCATACCAGCCTGGGGCAGAGCGGAGCGGCGTCAGCCGCGGAGCGCCGCCCCAGGTACGCACTATGGCCGGCCACTAAGCGCTGAATCCATAGAGCGCCCCTGCAGGGCTTGGCGCGTCAATCGCAATTGAACCTGGGGCGGCGCTGCGCTTTGCCCCAGGCTGGTATAGATCGGCCCTACAGGCCTGCCGATGAAACGACAGATCCTCGCGAAATACATCGTGCATGATTATCGCTGACCTAATTCATCAGGCCGGCCTATAGGCTTCCTTGATAATGACCGTCGAACACGGACCGCGAACAGGAAGCCGCCCGCCCGTTGCTGGCCATTCTAGAATCACGTGTTGCGGCGATTCGGTAGTTTTAGGCCGCTGGTTGACCGTTCCACGAAAACTCCCTAATCTTCCTCTATGAACATCAAAGTAATAGTTGAGCCTGGCGAAGACGGTTATTTTGTCGCTCATGTCCCGGCTCTCAAGAGCTGTTGGTCACAAGGCAAAACCAAAGAAGAAGCCCTTCAAAATATCCGCGAGGCGATCGATTTGTATTTAGAACCCGAACCTGCGGAGTTGGCCGAGGATCAAGAAATCGTTGAGCTAACGGTATGAAACTACCCTTGCTCTCAGGGAAGCAAGTCTTAGCGGCATTGACGCGATTAGGCTTCGCTGAAGTTCATCGAAAGGGCAGTCATGTGAAGATGAAACATGCCGATGGGAGAGTAATTGTTTTCCCCTTCCATGATGAAATTGATCGGTTCACCTTAAAAGGCGCGCTCCGAGAGGCGAGCATCGAGGCCGTAGATTTCCTCAAAGAAGTCAAATAGTCGTCAGCCTAACGATGGCATACCGCGGGCGCGCGAACTAGCGAGTAACCTTCGTCACCTTACTCTTGCCAATCCAGCGCCACGTCCAGCACAATCGCCGAATGCGTCAGCGCTCCGCTGCTGATACGGTCAACGCCGGTTTCGGCGACGGCGCGAATGGTGGCGAGGGTGATGCCGCCGGAGGCTTCGAGTTCAATGTGCGGGGCCAACTCGTTGCGGATGGCGACCGCTTCGCGGAGGACCGGCGGCGACATGTTGTCGAGCAGGACGATGTCGGGGTTGGCGGGCAGCACTTCGCGCAGTTGATCCAGCGAATCGACTTCGACTTCGACCAGCATTTCCGTGAAGCTCGCCTGGCCCGCGCCATGCTGCTGCAAGAATTGCCGAGCGCGGTGAACTGCTTCGGCCGGAGTGTAACGCGCGGCATCTGGTCCCTGACGACCGAGTGCCAGGTGGTTGTCCTTGATCAACACGCCATCGTACAAGCCCAGCCGATGATTGTGCCCGCCGCCGCAACGGACGGAGTACTTTTCGAGTCGTCGCCAGCCGGGGGTTGTCTTCCGCGTGTCGTACACACGCGCCTGAGTACCTGCGATGGCAGCGACGTACTGGGCGGTCAACGTCGCAATGCCCGACATCCGGCCAATCAGATTGAGCAGCGTGCGTTCAGCAGTCAGCAGTCCGCGAGCGGAGCCGCGCAGACGGGCGATCAGTGTGCCGCGTTCCACTTTCGCGCCATCAGCAACTTGCGGTTCCCAGGCGGCGGTGATTTCCATTTCCTCGAGCGCGATGCGGGCGGCTTCTATTCCCGCGATGACTCCGGGCTGACGGGCGACGAGGTTGGCGGCGGACTGAGCCTCTTCGGAAGCCAGAGCCACCGTCGTCCAATCGTGACCCCGCTCCAGGTCTTCGAGAATCGCCAGCCGCACGATTTG
>JAYTUF010000543.1:0-5799 GCA_043744755.1 Anatilimnocola sp. | reverse complement strand
GCATCCTCCCCTTTACGCTGAACGATTATCGAGAGTGGCGCGAGCTAGTCGTCCGTCATCAAATCACGGGAGTGAATGTGCATGATGCGCGACTCGTGGCGGTGATGGCGACCAATGGGATTTCGTCGTTGCTTACCCTCAATGTCGCCGACTTCCGTAGATATTCAGGCGTTGTTGTTCAATCGCCCAGCGATTTCGTCGCGCCTTCGTGAAAAACAATTTTGTATCAACTGGATGTCAACTTCGCCTGATGTTCGCGAGTATACGCTTCATCCCCTTGCAGCGACCTGTTCTTCTCCGCCAATCGTTGACGGATGCGGTT
Organism: Anatilimnocola sp.; assembly: GCA_043744755.1. Taxonomy (GTDB): domain Bacteria; phylum Planctomycetota; class Planctomycetia; order Pirellulales; family Pirellulaceae; genus Anatilimnocola. The sequence goes on along the minus strand of JAYTUF010000543.1, from coordinate 5,477 downwards.
GATGGTGCGGCGGAGCGGGGCGGTGAGGACGCGGACGACTTCTTCGGCGGAAAGCTTGACCAGATCGCCGACCGATTCGACGCGGAGAAATTCGAACACCTGCCGCGCTTCGTAATCTTCTCGGAAGAGCAGGTACAGCTTCTCCTCCGCGGTCACCAAAGGCCGACCCAGCGATGGCTCGTCAGCGACAATTGGCTTCTTAGGCGGCGGCAGCGGTTTCTTCTTCGGTTTGGGCAGCGGCGCGACTTTCTTCTTGCCGACCGGCTTCACCGGTTTGGTCGGTTTTGCCAAAGGCTTCTTGCCTGTCTTGATCGGCTTCGCCTTCTTCAACGCAATCTTCTTCTTAGCCATTATCTTCGTCCCCAGCCTCTAGTTCCAAGTTCCCAGTTGCTTCCGCCTCACGCCACCACCTGCTTCACCACCTGCCCATGCACATCCGTCAGCCGATAATCACGGCCCTGAAAGCGATACGACAGCTTCGTGTGATCGAAGCCCAGCAAGTGCAGCAGAGTCGCTTGCAGGTCGTGAATGTGAACCTTGTCGCGGGCGATGGAGAAGCCCAACTCGTCGGACTCGCCGTGCATGTAGCCCCGCTTCACGCCGCCGCCGGCCAGCCACATGCTGTAGCAATCGGGGAAGTGATCGCGGCCCAAATTGGGACCGCCCGCGGTCCGGCCTTCCCGGAACGGCGTCCGGCCGAACTCGCCGCCGCAGATGATCAGCGTGTCTTTGAGCAGGTCGCGGTCCTTCAAATCCTTGATGAGGGCCGCGACAGGCTTGTCCATCGTCGCGCACTTCTTGGTGAGACCATCGCCGATGCTCTCGCCCGGGCCGGTGCCGTGAAAATCCCAGCCCCAGTCAAACAGTTGCACATATCGCACTCCCTGTTCGACGAGCCGCCGCGCCAGCAGACAGTTGTTGGCGAAGCTCGCGTCGCCGGGCTTCGCGCCATAGGCTTCGTGCGTTTCCTTGGTCTCGCGAGTGATGTCCATCACCTCCGGCACGGCCGTCTGCATGCGGAAGGCCAGTTCATACTGTGCGATACGGGTCGCTGTTTCGGGATGACCAAGTTCCTTGCCTTGAATCTCGTTCAAGTCGCGGAGGGCATCCAGCGTATCCCGCCGCAACTCGCGATCCATGCCGGCGGGGTCCGAGGCATAGAGCACCGGGTCCCCCTTCGACCGGCATTGCACGCCCTGATAGACCGAGGGCAGGAACCCGCTGCCGAACGACGACTTGCCGCCGTTGGGTTGCACGCCGCTGGAGATCAGCACCACAAAGCCCGGCAGATTCTGATTCTCGCTGCCGAGGCCATACGTCACCCAGGAGCCGAACGACGGCCGGCCCGAGCGGGGCGAACCCGTGTAGAGCAGGAGTTCGGCCGGCGCGTGATTGAACTGCTCGGTGAACATGCTGCGGATCACGCACATCTCGTCCGCAATGCCATGAAAATTGGGCACCGCGTCCGACAGCCACACGCCGCCCTCGCCATGCTGAGCGAACTTCCGCGGCGTCCCCATCAACTTCGGCACGCCCGAAGTGAACGCGAACCGCTTGCCTTTGACGAACTCATCGGGGCAAGCCTGGCCATCGCGTTTGACCAGTTCCGGTTTGTAGTCATACATATCCAGATGCGGCGGCGATCCGGTCAGATGCAAATAGATCACCCGCTTGGCCTTGGCCGCAAAGTGCGGCGGTTTGGGCGTGAGCGGATTGATCTCCGCGACCGCGTTGTTCGTAGCGTCCGCCGCCGGTGCCGCATAGCCATCCTGGTTCAGCAGCCCCGCGAGTGCCATCGCGCCGAGGCCGACGCCGGAGTTTTCGAGGAAATGGCGGCGGGTTTGGGATAGAACCTTACTAACATTCATTTGGTCGACTCCAATTCAAATGGTCCAATCTTCGATCTTGAGATTGGGAACCTTCGCAAAGTCCACAGTGTTTCGAGTGAGAACGGTCCAATTTCGTGACAGGGCGATCGAAGCAATTCTCAAGTCCATCGTGCCCACGCGCACTCCTTGGGACCTTAGGGCAGCAAACGTATCCGAAGCGAGGGCGTCAAATCCAACCACGTCCACTTCGGTAAAGTCATGGATTATCGCTTGCAACCGCCGATAAGCTCGAATGATCTGCTCGGGGGTTCGCTTTTGGTGGAGGTATGAGTTCCAACCCATCACCTGTTCATGAAAGCTAATGATCGGCACATAAATGTCTTCGTAATTTCGTGCAGACATTCTCGTGACTAACTGTGCGCAAGCGGAACCCGACTCCTGTTGATAGATGCCGAAGTGATCTGTATCCATCAAATACATCTTTGCACTAACCAATCATTCGGTGAAGTGCGATTTGCGATATTCACGCCCGAGCCTGAGGACTTCAGCGAACTCCGGATCATCTTTCATCGAGCCTCTGACTCGTTCCCATCGATGGGCTCGGTCGGAATTCGAATTGGAAGCGTCGGTCGATTTCTGCTTGAGTTGTGCAAGGTCCGTCTCCAGAACCTTCACTCTGGAGAGTAATCCCTGCAAATCGATCTCGGGATTCGCAATCGAATTTGTTGTTGACATGAAAATTCCTCCGTACCTAATTCTACCTCTTCATCAGCGCCTCATCCAAATTCAACAGCACATTTCCCACCACCGTCCACGCCGCGAGCTCCGCGGCATTCGTATCCTTCGGCAGTGGGCCGATGGGTTCGGTGGCGAGGCGCTTGGCGGCGTCGGGTTGCTTTTCAAATTTGGCAAGCGAGGCATCAAACAATTTCACAAGGCGTGACTGTTCTTCTACATGAGGCGGACGTGCGAGCACAAGCCGGAAGGCATAGGCGACGCGATCGGCGGATGACGAGCCACCTTCCGCGACGACTTTACGACCAAGCGCCTGAGCGGCTTCGATATAGACGGGGTCATTGAGCGTGACGAGCGCTTGCAGCGGTGTGTTAGTCCGGCCGCGGCGGACGATGCAGACTTCTCGGTTGGGCGCATCGAACGTCGCCATCGACGGATACGGATTCGACCTTCGCCAGGTGGTATAGAGCGCTCGGCGATAGCGATCGGGGCCGTCGCTGGTTTGCCAATCGATGCCGCTGCCGAAGGCGGCCGAAAGGCCCATCGAAGGCTGCATCGGTTTGACCGGCGGACCATACATCTTGTTACTTAAGAGGCCGCCGACGGCCAGCGTTTGATCGCGGACCATTTCGGCAGACAGGCGGAACCGCGGACCACGCGCGAGTAAGCGATTCTCGGGATCGCGATTCTGCAGTTCGGGCGTGACTCGCGACGATTGACGATAGGCGGCCGAGGTGACCAGCTTTTTGACAAAGTCTTTCAAGTCCCATTTGGTTTGCACCAGGTCCGTCGCCAGCCAGTCAAGCAGTTCGGGATGGAACGGCATTTCGCCTTGCGAGCCGAATTCTTCGCTGGTCGAGACAAGGCCGCTGCCGAACAACTGTTCCCAGTATCGATTGGCAACCACGCGAGCGGTGAGCGGGTTCGCGTCATCCACGAGCCAGTGGGCGAGCGCGAGCCGATTGGGCAAATCCTTCCGCAGTGGCGGAAAGATGGCGGGCGTGCCGGGCGAAACCACTTCGCCCAGGTCGAGATAGTTGCCCCGGTGTTGCAACTTGGTCTCGCGCCCTGCCCCGGCCATCTCTTTCATGATGGGGACGGTATCGGGCTTGAGATCGGCGATTTGTTTCTTGAGGGACGCTTGTTGCGCTCGCGGCTCTTTGAGTTCGGGCGCGTTGCTGAGAAAATGCTTTTCGATCACTTGCTTCTGCACTGCCGTGCGCTCGGCGGGCAGTGGTTGCAGCGCGGCGAGGACGTCGGCCGGCGTGGCGGCCCATGTCTGCACCTGGTCTTCCGCGGTGAAGCTCAGGCGGAACTTGCCGAGCGTGTGGAGTTTGTGGACCGATTGTTGCTCGATGGTGACGAGCAACTTGCTACCTTCAGGCACCTCGACCGCTTGCTTCGCAATCAACGTGAGCTGATGCGGCAGGCCCAACTTGTCGCCGATGGCCCAACCCTTGCTCTTGGGATCGGTATTATTGATGACATTCGTCGCTTCAAACATCGGCTGCGAGTGATCGGCCAAAGCGGCGGAAAACTCAATGGCGCGACGGCCCGAAAGTGAAAACTCGGAACTGGGCTGCGGCGGCTTGGCAACCTTCTGCTCCCAAACCACTTCCCGCTTCTCATTGAGTACGCTGACTTTGAAATCAGCAAGTCGCGACCCCACGTTGCCATCGGTCCGGTTCCAGAGCACCACGCGATCCACTGGCTTCGTACTCTTCAGATCCAGTTCCCACCAAGGATCGTTCGAGACCGCGGTGTGCGTCACGCTCTTCGCCTGAAAATCGCCATTCGTGTTGCCGTCGTTCCCCAGCTTCGGCGGCCCGTCGTAATCGGTACTGCTTTGCGTTGCTTCTCCGGTCTTTGCAATGTTTTCGATGCCTGAAAAGACCTGCACTTCCGCCAGTGACAGAATCTTGTCTTTGCCCGGAATCTCCACGCGCACATACCGCCCGCTGAGCGAATTACCTTGCGGCGGCTCGATGACAGCCGAAATGCCCGTGATCACAAAGTTGCCCGCCGAATGCCCTGGCCCTTGGCCTGGCAGCTTGTCGTCCGTCAGTGCATCCAGCCGCAGCGCGCGGAGCTTTTCCGCAGCCAGCGGCAATTCCAACGTGTAGTTATCGTTGTCAATTGCCTTGGCAACGGTCACGCTCCCATCATCGGCGATTGTACCTTCAAGTTTGGCCTGCGATTGAAACGAGGCCGGTTTGAGCGTCGTCCACGTCAGCGAGCGCGGGAATGCTTGCTCCCACTTGACCTGTGCTGCGGCCAATTCGGGCGTGCTGGTTAACAGTGATTTCTCCAGCGCCGCAAGTTCTGCTTCCAGCTTGCCTTTTTGCTGCTGCTGCTCGGGTGAGTAGCGAGTCAGCAGTGGAGATTCATCCTTGCGGTCGGCGTCTTCACTGTTATTGAAGATCGCGAACAGGCCGAAGAATTCTTTCTGCGAGAGGGGATCATACTTGTGCGTGTGGCACTGGGCGCACGCGATGGTCGTCCCCATCCAAACAGCCATTGTCGTGTTGACGCGGTCCACCACGGCGACGTTGCGGAACTCTTCGTCGATGGTTCCCCCCTCGCTGTTCGTGAGCGTGTTGCGATGAAAAGCGGTGGCTGTCAACTGTTCATCGGTCGGGTTCGGCAGCAAGTCGCCGGCGATCTGCTCGATGCTGAACTGATCGAAGGGCTTGTTGGCATTGAACGAACGGATCACATAATCGCGGTACGGCCAGATGACCCGCGCGGGATCGTCCGCATAGCCGGCCGAGTCCGCATAGCGGGCCAGGTCCAGCCAATGATGGGCCCAGTGCTCGCCATAGGCTTCCTTCTGCAGCAGTCGATCGACCAACTTCTCATAGGCCTGCGGATCGGTGTCCTTCACATACGCATCGACCTCGGCTAGCGTCGGCG